>DUZB01000036.1 GCA_013349725.1 Deltaproteobacteria bacterium
ATAGTGTGGGGTATGGCGTTATCAGGGCAATAAAAAAGGGGCTACGTTATTAACGTAACCCCTTGTTTTTATTATGGCGGGGACGGCGAGACTCGAACTCGTGACCTCCGGCGTGACAGGCCGGCGTTCTAACCAAACTGAACTACGCCCCCGGATGCGACAAATTTTTACTGACTTTGCGGTTCCTACAGCGCAATGGTAGGCGGAGCGGGGCTTGAACCCGCGACCCTCGGCTTGTAAGGCCGATGCTCTCCCACTGAGCTACCCGCCTGCTCATGAAGAATAGAGATGTTTATCAGCTTTTCTTCTTCTTGTCAAGCGTTTTCAGAATGATATTTTCAGTGCGCTGTAATATTCTGCTCGGCGGCTTTGGGAAACTTCACCAGTTCGCTCAGACAGAATGGTTTGCATTCGTCTTGAGGTGCAAACAACTGATCTTCGTCCCCCACAATCAGGGCTTCATGAAGGACTTGATCCATATGTTCCACCAGAACCAACTCAACCTTCTTGAGGACTTTTTTCGGTATTTCCGAGATATCCTTCTTGTTTTCAAAAGGAATGAGCACCTTGCTAACGCCACCCCTGTGAGCAGCAAGAATTTTTTCCTTCAACCCGCCGATGGGAAGAACTCTTCCCCGTAAGGTTATTTCACCGGTCATGGCTATATTGCGATTCACCGGGAACCCCGTCATTGCCGATACGAGCGAGGTCGCCATGGTTATTCCTGCCGAAGGCCCATCTTTCGGGGTAGCCCCTTCAGGCACATGGACATGGATATCGATTTTTTCATAAAACCCATCAGGGAGCTTCAATTGCTTCGCCCGTGAGCGGACATAGCTCAAGGCTGCCTGGGCCGATTCCTGCATGACCTCGCCAAGCTTACCCGTCAGAACCAAACTGCCTTTCCCGGGCATGATGGTTGCTTCAGTCTGCAGAAGCTCTCCTCCAACATCAGTCCATGCAAGACCGGTGGCAACACCCACAGCGTCCTTCTCTTCGGTCCGGCCATAACGATATCTTCCTACACCAAGATACTTCTGAACAGACTGTGTCTTTATCTCAATCTTCTTGTCTCTCCCCTTTTTAACGATCTCCTTTGCCACTTTCCGGCAGATGGAAGAAATTTCTCTTTCCAGGTTTCTCACGCCCGCTTCACTTGTGTGCGTGCGGATAATGCTAAGGATAGCCTGGTCGGTAAAAGAGATATTCGAAGATTCAAGCCCGTTCTGTTCTATCTGTTTCTTGATGAGAAATTGTTTCGCGATTTTGAGTTTTTCCACCTCCGTATAGCCCGGAAGCCTGATCACCTCCATCCTGTCCTGAAGGGGGACGGGAATATTGTAGAGATTATTGGCGGTGGTAATAAAGAATACGTCGGAAAGATCATAATCCAGATCCAGGTAATGATCGCCAAACGCCACATTCTGTTCGGGATCAAGCACCTCCAGCAGTGCCGCTGAGGGGTCCCCTCGAAAATCGGTGCTCATTTTATCCACTTCGTCTAAACAGAATACCGGATTGCTGGTCTTGGTCTTTTTCAGGTACTGTATGATTTTACCGGGCAATGCCCCGATGTAGGTCCTTCGGTGCCCTCTTATTTCCGCCTCATCCCTTACGCCGCCCAGAGAAAGACGTACAAAATTCCTCCCCGTCGCTCTTGCCACCGATTTGGCCAGCGAAGTCTTCCCCACTCCCGGCGGCCCCACGAGACACAGGATAGGCCCTTTTAACTTCTTCGTCAGTTCCTGAACCGCAAGATACTCAATAATCCTTTCTTTCGGCTTTTCAAGGCCGTAATGATCTTCAGCAAGAATCACTTCCGCTTCACTTATTTCGATTCGGGACTTTGTCTTATTGTTCCACGGCAGATCAAGTATCCAGTCGATATAATTCCTTACCACCGATGCTTCCGCAGACATGGGCGCCATCATTTTCAATTTCTTGAATTCCTGCCTGATCCGCTGGTGCGCCTCTTTGCTAAGTCGCTTTTTCTTGATCTTTTTGTCTAATTCATCAAGCTCTGCCTTAAAGTCGTCCTTCGTACCCATCTCCTTGTGGATCGCACGAATCTGCTCATTGAGATAATAATCCTTCTGAGTTTTTTCCATCTGGTTCTTCACTCGGGTCCTGAGTCGATGCTCAAGACGAAGGATGTCCACCTCTTTTGCAAGCTTTTCAAAAAGCTTCTCCAATCTGACGTTGAGCTCGACGGCTTCAAGCAGTTCCTGCTTATCGCTGACTTTCAGTGCCAGGTGCCCGGCGATTGTGTCAGCCAATCGTCCTGGATCAATTATGGAGGTGACGGCTGAAACGATTTCCTTCCCAATTTTGTTGTTGAGTTTGGCGTACTCTTCAAAACTGGAATGGATGGCCCTGAGCATTGCTTTGGTCTCAAGATTCTGGGCAGATGAAGTGCCAAGTTTCACCACCTCAACAATAAAGAAACCCTGTCGCTCCACAAAATTTTGTATCTGGCCTCTCTCTTTTCCTTCAATGAGGGCTTTTACGGTGCCGTCAGGCAATTTCAGAAGTTGCAGAACCGTCCCAAGAGTGCCAAATGTGTAGATATCTTTGGGCGAAGGGTCGTCCGACTCCGCCTCTCTCTGCGCAGCAAGAAAGATTTCCTTGTTATGCGATAGCGCGTATTCAAGGGCTTTGATCGATTTTCCACGGCCGACAAACAGGGGAACAACCACGTTTGGAAAAACCACCACATCTCGCAGAGGCAAAAGTGGGTAGTAAAGCAGTTCATCCCCGGTCGGTTCCCGGCGAACGTTTTTTATGGTTTCAAACATTTTTTTATCCATAGGTGGCCTGCTGATTTGCGTAAAGGAGCAAAGGCGATTCGCCCTTCGCTACAACTTCCTGGTTGATGATGCATTCCCTCACGTCTGGAGAAGAGGGTATGTCGTACATGATATCCAACATGACAGACTCTAAAATAGCGCGCAAACCGCGTGCCCCCGATTTCCTTTTAAGGGCATCCTGCGCGATGGTCTTCAAAACTTCTTCCGTAAATTTCAGCTCGACATTTTCCAGTTCAAACAGCTTTTGGTACTGTTTCACAAGGGCATTTTTCGGTTCCGTCAAGATACGTACCAGAGCCTCGAGACTGAGCTCATTGAGCGTCGTGACAACAGGAATTCTTCCGATGAATTCAGGGATCAATCCGAACTTAATGAGGTCTTCAGGCTGAACAAGGGATAGGATTTTGTTGACGTCCAAGTCTCTTGCCGCACCCTTTATGTCTGCTTCGAATCCCATCAACTTGCTTCCGATTCTTCTACTGATAATGTCAGTCAGACCATTGAAGGTCCCCCCGCAGATGAAAAGTATATTTTTTGTGTCCACTTTCACGAAATCCTGCTGGGGATGTTTCCTTCCTCCCTTAGGAGGAACATTGGCCATGGTGCCTTCTATGATTTTCAACAGGGCCTGCTGGACCCCTTCTCCGGACACGTCTCGCGTGATGGAAGGGCTATCGGATTTTCGTGCGATCTTATCGATTTCATCGATATAGACAATCCCTTTACAGGCGGATTCCACATCGTAATCGGCAGTCTGAACCAGACTCAAAATAATGTTTTCCACGTCCTCGCCCACATAGCCGGCCTCAGTAAGCGTCGTTGCATCTGCTATGGTAAAAGGAACCTTCAGAATCTTGGCTAAAGTCTGGGCCAAGAGGGTTTTGCCGCATCCGGTAGGTCCGATGAGGAGGATATTGCTTTTTTCTATCTCGATGCCTTCCATATCCATCTTGGTGGTGATTCGCTTGTAATGATTATGGACGGCAACAGAGAGCACCTTTTTTGGACGATCCTGTTCAATCACATACTGATCAAGAATTTCCTTGATCTCGACAGGCTTCAATAATCCGCTGGAATCATTTTTTTCTTCTTCAGAATATTCCTCGGCAATGATTTCATTGCACAACTGAATGCACTCATCGCAGATGTACACGGACGGTCCGGCAATAAGCTTTTTTACTTCGTCCTGACTTTTACCGCAAAAGGAACAGAGCAGGTCGTCATTGGAAGAACTGTTTTTAGCCATAGTACCTCACTTCAACAAGGTCATGTTCATTCTGATTTCTTTTGAATTTCTCTCTTGGTAATAATCTTGTCTATGATTCCATAGGCCTTTGCTTCCTCACAGGTCATAAAAAAATCACGATCGGAATCTTTCCGAATTTTTTCTATGCCCTGACCGGTGTGCTTGGCCAGAATCTGATTAATGTTTTCCCTGGTTTTCAGGATTTCCCTGGCTTGGATATCGATATCCGTTGCCTGCCCATGGGCTCCGCCCAACGGCTGATGAATCATGATCCGGGAGTTGGGAAGGGCATATCTCTTCCCCTTTGTTCCTGCAGCCAGAAGGATCGCCGCCATACTTGAAGTCTGTCCCATGCAGATTGTAGCAACGTCCGGTCCAATATATTGCATGGTGTCATAAAGCGCAAGGCCTGCAGTTACGGATCCGCCTGGAGAATTGAGGTACAGGCTGATCTCTTTCTCAGGATCTTCAGACTCAAGAAACAACATCTGGGCTATGATGGTATTGGCCATATCATCATGAACCTCGGATCCTAAAAAAATAATCCTGTCCTTCAGGAGCCTGGAATAAATGTCATAGGCTCGTTCTCCCCGGCTGGATTGTTCTATTACCATCGGTATCAACATGAAGGTTATCTATCCTCCTCTTTAGAGGTCAGAGCCTCTCTTTCCACTTCTGAAATATTACCATGTTCAACAAGATATCTCAATACTTTTTCCTCCAGGAACTGGTCTTTCAAGGAATCCATAAGACCTTTAGCCTCATAGAATTTCTTTACAGTTTCAGTCTCCTGTCCCATACCCTGCGCAATTTCCCGGAACCCCTGGTCCACATCTTCATCCGTCAAATCCATCTTTTCCTGCCTGGCTATCTGGGACAGCATCAGGATCTCCTTGACCCTTTTTCGGGACATGGGTTCGAAATTTTCTCTCAACTTCTGTTCGGGGATCCCAAGGTTTTCCAAGCTTCCGCCAGTGCCGCGCAGATTCATTTTAAATCGCTCAAGATAGGCGTCCGTTTCCAAATCGACCATGACCTGCGGAAGCTCAATGTCCAGTCCTTCCGCTATCTTATCTAACAGTCTTTCCTTTAATTGAGAATCTACCCTTTTTTCTTCCCTGGCCGTTAAAGACTTTCTTATCTCCTCTTTAAGGATATCCAACGTCTCAAAATCAGGGCCAAGCTTTTTGGCGAATTCATCATTTAATTCCGGAAGTTCAAGTTCTTTCAGATCGGATACCTTGATTTTGAAAGTCACTTTCTTCCCAGCCCATTTTTCGTTGGGATGATTTTCCTCAAAAGCCACTTCAATTTGCTTCTCTTCTTCTTTGTTGAGGCCGACCAGGGCCTGATCGAAGTTCGGGTGAAAATCGTTCCGCCCGACGAGCATCATCTGATTGGAGGTTTTGGCGCCATCTACGGGATTTCCGTCAAGCAGCTCCTCGTACTCCAGAACGATGTGGTCCCCCTCTCTGGCAGGCCTTCCTTCCACGGGATTGAGCTTTCCGCTCGATTCTCGAATGCGGGTAAGTTCTTCTTCAACCTGTTTTTCGTCGAAAGACCATTTCTCCTTCCGGACTTCCACACCCGAATAATCCTTCACTTCAAATTGAGGGCGTACTTCAATCACTGCTGAATATTTGAAATCCTGTCCCGGTTTAAGGATGTCTTTTTCGAGGATCGGCTGTCCGAGCGGGAACGAATTTATTTCATCGATGGCCTTGGGGAAAGATTCACTGATCAACTCTCTGGTCACATCGTCCATGACCTGGCTTCCAAAATAGGATTCAAGGATCTTTCTTGGAATCTTGCCGGGTCGAAAACCAGGGATCTTCGCCTTTTTGCCGATAGTCGCGTACGACTGGTTCAGCTTTTTGTCAACCTCGCTGGATTCTATCTCGACAACCACTTTTTTCTTGACAGTGCTTATTTCCTCCAAACTTGTTTTCATCGTTCTCCTCTTCCATGTGGTAATGCCTCGAATGAAACTTCAATTTTATTTGGCACGGATTACGCAGATTACACGGCTGTTGTTTTTGTTATTGCACGAAGAATTCAGGCACTTGAATTCTTCATGCGAACGATCCTTCGGAAGCGTAACAAACCGGGTTTCTGAATTCACCTGAAAACCCGAGGGGCGCTCCTCAATTATTTAAACCTATGTGTGAGCGGCTTTCAGCCGCGCCCTTCTGATCCAATCACGGCTGAAAGCCGCTCACACGAGAATTAGGTGTATAGAATCAATCATATCCGCCATAAACCTCCGGAGGATTGAGTGCCTTTGCAATCCGGTCTGCCCGGATTCAAAGGCAAAACCAAAAAAACAGCGGAATCCGTGTAATCCGTGCCAAAAAGCTTTTCGTTCTTAGCATGTTAGCGATAAACCCAGTTATCAACAATTGGTAATCTCACAACCTGGAGCTTACAACCAGCAACCCGAAAACCCGCTCTGGTGCGAGAGAGGGGAGTCGAACCCCTACAGGATACCCCACTGGATCCTAAGTCCAGCGCGTCTACCAGTTCCGCCACTCTCGCATGCGGGAAAGATTTGCTGAAAAACAGTGCAGAACCATAAAAATAAACGAAAAGGATAAATCCCGCCTTAACTATCCCGACGAATTCCCGTTAGATCGGGATTTCAGTCGGATAGGTTCCGACAAATCCTTTCCGCTGATTTCTAAGTTTACCACTTTTACCGCCATGTCAAGAGGTTAAAGAAGACTTGAAATTTTCCCCATACTGGTCTGAAAACCGTTTTATAAACCCCTCATCCGCAAAGCTGTAATACCTGTTCTTCCCGATAATGATATGATCAAGGACCTGAATTGTCAGAAGTTTTGCAGCCCAGACAAGATCCCTGGTCAGGGCGTTGTCTTCCTGTGATGGAGCCGGATCGCCTGAAGGATGATTGTGTACAAAAACCATTCCGGCGGCCCGGTATTCAAGCGCCAGAGTCAAGATTTCTCTCGGGTAAACAGCGCTGCCCGTGAGACTCCCTTTAAAGAGGTCATGGTCGGTGATGAGTTCGTTTTTTCGATTCAGGTAGAGAACTTTGAAAACTTCCCTTTTCAGATCCCTCATGGAATGGAAAAGGTAGTCAAAAATAGCCCGTGAAGAGTTGAAAAAGGCTTTTCCTGCCGCATTATCTTTGAGGTATCTTCCCGCAATCTGATGCACAAGAGCTAAATAAAGAGCATTCTTAGTACCTATTCCTTTTATCTGGGTAAGTTTATCAACAGGCGCCGACAGGACTGCTGACAGAGATCCGAACTGTTGCAGGGCCGACCGTGCCGGTAACTTCTGATCCCCTCTCGGGGTGCCCAGCGTAAGAAGAAATTCAATCACCTCTTCGTCCGTAAATCTTACCAGCCCACCGTTTAAGAATTTCTGTCGCAGTCTTTCACGATGACCCTTGCCCCTGTTTTCACTAAGTTCAGGGTCCATAAATTTTTTCCCCGTTCAAGGTTGATGAAGCCGCAAAAAGGCACAAATTTCGCAAAAGCTCAGAACCAATACCGATAAACAAGCTGAAACTATACCAAAATTTTCAGAAAATCAAGTCAGGGATTGGGCAAACCCAAGATAGTTTTCTTTAAACGCCTATTTCATCTGTTGATACTTGGGCTGGAAATATGTTATCATCGGCATTATTATAAGGAGTAATCAGCGATCTACCGAAAAAAGTCCCCAAGTCCGTCACCCCCGGGAGGCTTGTCCTCGACCTGATCGGGGAGCGGGGGTCAATAAACACCTGATACTCCTGGATTCCCGCGTTCGCGGGAATGACGAAAACGGATGAATTTTGACTTTTTACGAATTCATCAATCCTGAATGAGGAAGGAAAATAAGGATCATGCTGTTGACTAAATGGGTGTTTTGTATAACCGTCTTTTCCGCAACGATTTTTTTAGGGATTGACCAGGCGCTTGCCTGGGGTCCCGCCATTCACACAGCTATCGCCTTGAACGCTCTTGATTCTGCAAAGTTTCTTCTCCCTTCCATTGGTGGAATCATTACCGCTTTTCCAATAGAATATATGTATGGCTCCCTCTCTGCCGATTTTTTTATTGGAAAAGGGAGAAAAAAAAGAATCGTGGAAAATCCCCATACCTGGGACGGGGGCTTCCGTCTCCTGGCCGGGGTAAGGGACGAACGAGAGGCGTCTTATGCCCTGGGTTTCCTTTCGCACCTGGCAGCGGATGTTATCGCACACAATTTCTTTATTCCGAACCTTCTCAACCTGCATCATGGTAAAGGGAAAATGGGACACCTTTTCTGGGAAGTCCGGTCTGACTATCTCATAGGCTCCGGGTACACAAAGATTGCCAGGGGTGTTTTGTGTATGGATCACCAGATCTGCGACGACTTGTTGAAACTCGTGGCGGGGAAGAGAAAAAAGAGTTTGAAAACCGGGAAACAGTTTTTTGCAAACACGGTCAAATTCTCTGATTATCTCTATTCCAAGCGAGACCTTTTCTTTGAACCAAGAGTCAATCGGTGGAGACATTTCCACCAGTATCTTGCCTTGATGGTCGATCTTTCCTGCAGTCTTTCCAAAGATTTCCTGAAAAGCCCGGAAACTACTCCGAGCCTGGATTATGATCCCATGGGAAGACAGAATCTCCTCCTTGCAAAAGGAAAAAGGTCTTTTCCAAAATCGTTCAGAAAATCTCGTAATATAAAGCATTTTGACGTTGACGAAGAACTGCTCTCCCTATGAACAAGATCAGAATTCTCCCTGAGAAAGTAGCCACCCAGATCGCGGCTGGTGAAGTGATTGAGCGACCGGCCTCAGTTGTTCGAGAACTGATCGACAACAGCATAGATGCCGGGGCAGATCGAATTACGATTCGAATCGAAGGCGGCGGGAAAAAGCTGATCAAAGTGGTCGATAACGGGGAAGGAATGTCCAGGGATGACCTTCTCTTGTGCGTGGAAAGGCACGCCACCAGCAAGGTAAAAGAAGCTTCTGATCTTCTCCAGGTAAAATCTCTCGGTTTCAGGGGTGAAGCGATTCCGAGCATGGCTTCCATCTCTCGCATGAATATCACCTCTGTCCCACGGGGCCACCTGACAGGCCACAGACTCAGAATTTCCGGCGGCAAACTGCTTTCCATTGAAGAGGCCGGTGCGCCGTCGGGAACCATCACGGAAATTCAGGATCTTTTTTTCAATGTGCCTGGAAGAAGAAAATTTCTTCGTTCACCCCAAACCGAGAAAAATCAGATCACAGAGCTCCTCCTGAGGGCATCCCTGCCTTTCCCCCACATTCATTTCAGGTTGGAAGAGGGGCCTAAAACCGTTTTGAACCTGCCCGGGTCCGATGATCCCCGCCTGCGGCTTTCTGCGATTATGGGTCGGGAAGTGAGCAAGGTCATCCTGGAACGGGTTGAAAAACGAGACGGTTTTACCATCAGACTCTTCGCGGCCCCGTCCGATTTCACGAGAAACCGCAGTGACAGGCTTTACTGTTATGTCAATGGTCGGAACATCCGGGATCGTTCCATTGCAAAGGCGGTGATGGAAGGATACGGGCAGCGCCTGATGAAAGGCAGGTTTCCTCAGGCCGTCGTTTTCATTGAAATCGATCCATCCCTCGTTGACGTGAACGTCCATCCAACCAAACAGGAAGTTCGTTTCAGAAACCCTCAGGAAATTTTCCAGGCGGTTTCGAGCGGCATCGGAAAAACGCTCTCCCCCGAATCCCGGCTCTCCACCATTCCACCACTGAACGTACCCGCGCGTGAACCCGTTTACCGGATGCAGACCCCCTTTGCGTCCGTGTCGGACGGGGAATGGGTTTATAAAGAGGAGAAGGCCGCTCCCCTGCCGGAAACCAAAACCCCTTTTGAAAAGTTCTCTGTGGAAAGGGAAATCCAGATCATCGGCCAACTGGGAGGCACTTATATCCTCTGCCAGTCCAGTGAGGGGCTCCTTGTCGTAGACCAGCATGCCGCCCATGAAAGGGTTGTGTATGAAAATCTGAAAAGGGCCTTTGAGACTTCATCCGTGGAAATGCAGGGACTGCTTATTCCATTTGAGATGGAGCTTTCGGTGAAAGAGAAAACCCTGGCCCTGGAAAAAGGAGATGGCCTGATGGCCTTTGGCCTGGAGATGGACCACTTTGGAGGAAATACTTTTCTTTTGCGGGCTGTCCCGGCCCTCTTGAAGGACGTTGACTGGACATCCATGGTATCGGAGCTCCTTTCGCGGATAGAGGGCAAGGAGGTTGATTTTGCGGCATTTATGGACGAAACCGTAACGGTTATGGCCTGCCATGGCGCCATTCGTGCCGGGCAGAAAATGAACAGGGAAGAAATGCGCCTGCTGATTGACCAGCTCAAGGAAATGGATCTGCCCACCAACTGCCCACATGGAAGGCCAATCATTAAAGAGTTTACCTATTATGAAATCGAGAAGATGTTTAAAAGGATAGTGTAACGATTGCGGAATGCGGAATGCGGAATGCGGAATCAGGAAAGGAAGTAAGCTCATTGAACTAAAAGATACAAAACCTGATGTCATCGTCATTGCAGGTCCCACCGCCAGTGGAAAAACGGCTTTTTCCGTAGAATTGGCCACAGCCTTTTCCGGGGAAATTATAAATGCCGACTCCATGCAAGTCTATCGGGAAATGAACATTGGTACAGCAAAACCTGATCAGAAAGAAAAAAAAGGAATCCCTCATCATCTTCTCGATGTGGTCAATCCCGACGAAGAATTCAACGCCGCCATCTACCGCCGTCTGGCACTTCCTGTAATCGAAGACATTCGCCGTAGAAAAAATGTCTGCTTTGTTGTGGGCGGAACGGGACTTTACATAAAAACCCTGCTTGGGGGAATCATTTCATCACCGCTTTCGGACCCGGACTTGAAGGAAAGGCTGAAGCGGGAATGGGAAAAAGATGGCGGGGAAAGCCTTTTTGTTAGGCTGAAAGGTCTCGATCCGGGAAGCGCTGAAAAAATTCATCCAAACGATCAGTTCCGAATCATCAGGGCTCTCGAACTTTTCGAGCTGACCAAATGCAGGGCCTCCGAAATCAGAAATGGGCACCGATTTGGGCAACAAACAATGAACGCCCTTAAATTCTGTCTGAAATGGAAAAGGGATCAGCTATACGACCGGATCAATGAGAGGACTGTAACGATGTTTGAAAATGGCCTGATCGAGGAAACGGAAAAACTCTTAAAAATGGGATACTCTCCGGAGTTAAAAACCATGGGCGCCATTGGATACAGGCATGCCGTAAAATACCTGCAGGGAATATGGTCTTACGACGAAGCCCTGGAAAACATGAAGCAAGATACCCGCAGGTATGCCAAGAGACAGATAACCTGGTTCAGGGGGGATCCCGACGTGACATGGATTCATCCGGAAGACATACCGTACGCTGCGGAAATGATACAAGGAAAACTGCTTGACCTTTTACCCTGAACATGTGAGGTTTTACAGGAGAACAAATGTTCCGCATTCTGCAATCCGCAATTGGGAGTTTCCCATGGGAGTCATGATGAACAAAACGTTTGAATCCATCCTCAAAACAGGCGCCGCATTTCTGCTCGCTTTTTCTTTGGTTCTTCTTTTGCCGGGTATTTCAATGGCGCAATCGGAACAACCCCAGGAGGGCAGGGAAATTTTAGCCATAGGAACCAGCGCCATTGCAGGTGGGAATCTGGCCCAGGCAAAAAACCAGGCTATTTCCGCGGCGCTCTTAAAAGGGGTTGAAATCTACCTTTTGAATCAGCTTGGAAACCAGGGGATGGCTCAGAATTTCGAAAGGATTCTTGAGGAGATCATTCCCAATGCCAGAGAAGGAATTGAAAACTTTAATATCCTTGCGGAAAACCGGACTGACCGGGAATACAGCGTTCTCTTGAAAATCAAAGTGAACCAGGAGATGATCGCCGGAAAACTGAGGGAAAAAGGCATCTCACCTGGCGAAACCTCGGCGATAAAGCTGCTTTTCATGGTTCTGGAAACGGTTGGAGAATTGAAGTCGCACTGGTGGAGTGACGTGGATGCCTATGCCATCATGAGTCCCACCGAATTAGCCTTAGACAGAGCCTTCCAGGAAAAAGGATTCGATCCCATTAATCGCGCGTCAAGCCCCCCGGAAATAGCCTTCTTCTCTCAATTTACCGGTACCAAACCATCCCTGGAAGAGGCACTCGCATGGGGAAAACTTCTTTCAGCGGATGTGGTCATCTTTGGCGTCAGCCGGATTGCAGAAAACGGGAATATTTCTGTGGACCTGGAAGCCGCGGATGTTGCAAGGGGTGTTCGAATCTGCAAGGAAAAGCAGTTTGAGGAGGCAAAGCTGGACCTTGGAAATACGGACAAGATCTTTGAAGCCCTGCAGAAAATTGCAGTCTCCCTGTCCACCCGATTTTATGCCTGTATTGTCCAGGGCACGGAAGTGAAGAAAGAAGAGGTCGAACAGTTCGAGATTACATTAGCCGGTTTGCATACTTCGAAGCAATTTATGCTGTTCAAGGATTTCATCCTCAATGCCGTACCGGGAGTAACCTCTGTAATACCAAGTAGAATTCAAGGAAACTCCATAACCGCATCCATTCAATATAAAGGCGGCAAAGAAAAATTTCTGGGAGATGTCATGAATCATCCAAAGCTTCCCTTCCCCCTTCATCTGAGCCGGTCCGAAGAAGGAAAAACGATCCTGAACCTCGAATGAACAAAGCTATGACCGTCCCCAACCTGATTACCACCATGAGAATCATCCTTGCGCCGATTTTCATCATCTATCTTTTAGACGATCGGTTCCTGGCAGCGCTCTATGTATTTGTCATAGCCGGTGTGAGTGATGGAGTAGATGGCCTCATAGCGAGAGTCTTCAACCAGAAAAGCCGATTAGGGGCATTTTTAGACCCATTGGCGGATAAAATCCTTCTGATAGCCGCTTTTGTCGTGCTTGCCGTCCGAAGTTATATCCCTTCATGGCTTGCCGTCATCGTTATTACCAGAGACATCCTTATTCTATTAGGCGTATTGATCCTGTTCCTGTCCCGGGGACATCTGAAAATTCGGCCTTCCATTTTCAGCAAGATAACCACCTGTCTCCAACTTGGAACCGTTTTCCTGGTGCTTGCCAGAAACCACTTTCATCTGTTTTCCGAATATATGCTTCCCATCTACTGGATTACCGGGATTATGACCATCGTGTCCGGACTCCACTATATGCGTTCCTGGTTTCTGCTTATGGGAGAAGAGGCCACGGAAGATGAAAAAGGGCCATCATTTTAATCCTTGTTCTATAACGGTTTACGGTTGTCGGTTCACAGTTCGCAGTTTTTCAATGAACTATGGGAATTGTTGTTGAAAATGAACTTGACATGCAGGCCTCATGCTGATATCAAACAAAAGTTCACAGGCACGTAGCTCAGGGGGAGAGCACTACCCTGACACGGTAGGGGTCAAGGGTTCAAATCCCTTCGTGCCTACCAGTAGATCCAAGGACCTAAGCCATTTTGGCTTCAGGTCCTTTTTTTTGACTTATTCCTTCCGATTAGGCTCAAGAATGACCTTGATACACTCGTGCTCCGTGGGGGAACAGACCATTTTAAATCCGGCCGAGGCCTCTTCCAGTGGCAGTTTTCCGGTTATGGTCTCCTGAATCGGAACAGCGCCTGCCCTGATCAGATTGAGGGCCTCCCTGCAATCGGAAGGGGCGCCAGCGTAGGTACTGGTGAGGGTGATTTCCGTTCTCCAGAAAATATCATTGATCGGCACGGGAATGGTATCCCCTTCACCGGCGCCCGCAAAAAAAAGAATGGTCCCTCCCTTTTCCACCGTTTTGAACGAAAGGGGAATGAACCCGTCAAAGCAGATGATAACGAGGTCCGCCAGGCGTCCCTCATTTGCGTGCCGCACCGCGGAGACAAGATCTTCATCGGCATTCAGCGCTACGTGCGCACCCATTTTCAGCGCTTTTTCAAGCCGGTAGGCTATGGTATCCGCTGCCATTATCAGGCCTGCCCCTAAGGCCCTGGCCAGACCTACGTGGAGCAGTCCCGAGATGCCGCTTCCCAAAATAAGAACCGTCTGACCGGGCCGGAGACGGGCATTTTTCTGTCCCCTCAAAACACATGCCAGCGGTTCCATGAATGAGGCCTCCTCATAGGAAACACCTTCAGGAATAGCAAAAACTCCCCGGTCCACATTGATGGCGGGAACCCGTATATATTCCGCAAATCCTCCCGGATCAAAGTGGGTTCCCTTTAAAAGGGTTTCACAAACCGTGTGATGCCCATTAAGACAGTAGTGACAGGTATTGCAGGGGACATGATGGGTTGCGGCAACGCGATCGCCGGGCTTGAATTTCACGACCCCTTCCCCCACTTCCACAACCTCGCCGGCAACCTCATGCCCCAAAACCAGAGGGACCTTGTCCCTGCGATACCATTCCATCACATCGCTGCCGCATATGCCGCTGGCCACCACTTTCATAAGCAATTCGCCAGGTCCGATCTTGGGAACAGGCAACTCCTCTACGCGAACATCCCGGTTGCTGTAGTACATCAAGACACGCATAAATTTATTTTCACCTCTTGTTCGGGGATATGGTTTATGAGCTTTTCTAAATAAGGGTTGATTGGCAGGCGGGCCTTTTTTCCGGTCACAGGCCCCGCTGAATTTCATCCTCTCATGAACATCCACAGTTACTCGGTGAACGCCTTTTTGGCCTCATACAATTGCAGTCGCTTTTCCAATTCCTCAGCCAGATCCGTATCCCCTGTCGAACGAGCTAAAGTCAGACTTTCCCGGGCGGTCCGGATGGCCTCTTCGAAACGACCGGCTTCGGCATAGGCTGCCGCAAGGGTGTCCAGGTATTCGGGGTTCTCGCGCCCGGCCCCCTGGCAGGCGACCTGGGCCCAAAGAATTGCTTCCGTACCATTTCGGATTTTGTTGTCTTTATCCGTAGCCAGTATCCAGGCCAGGGAATTGGCGGCAGCTGCCCAATCGGGCTTTACACTCAGTACGTTGCGGTACTCTTGAACCGCAGGTTCTATCTTTCCCAGGCTCCACAATGCCAGACCGAGGTTGTAGCGGGCATTGATATGTTCCGGATAAATTTCCAGGGCCTTGTTCAAGGCCTCGACCGCCTCCTGAAACCTTTGCTGTTCCAAAAGGGTTACCCCCAGATTGTTGTGTACATTGGGATTATCCGGATGAAAATCCAATGACCGGAGAAACATCTTTTCGGCTTCCTTCAAGTTCCCCTCGCGCCTCAAAATAACTCCCAACTGAAAATAGGCCTCATCACTCCCGGGATCCAGTTCAATAGCCTTTTCAAAAAACCTTTGTGCTTCTTCCCTTTGGCCCACCATGAAACACAACCTTCCCAGCGCCAGGTGTACCTGGGGGTTTTTCGGGTCCAAGCCCCTGGCGCGCCCAAAAAATCCGGTGGCGCCCTTGATATCCAGCTCTATGATGGCTTTGGACCCAAGAACCATAAGCTGTTCCACATCATAACATTGGTCATTGAGGGAATCGATCCAGGGATCGGGGGCGGGGCGAAAGCGTATACATTGCGAAGCAATATGGAGGGATTGCCGCATGTCATCATGGCGACCGAAATGGTCATGAACCGAGGCCATCAACCGATGGGCGGGTCCGAACTTGGGATTTGCTTTGATGGCTTCCTTCAGATAGTCCTGGGCCGTTTCCCATTGGGTTTCATCAATGGAAATTCGGGCCAGGCCTAATAATGCATGGGGGTCTCCCGGCAGGAGTTCCAGGCGGCGTTTGTAATAGATCCGGGCTTCGCTGGTTTTTCCTGTCTTGAAAAAGCTGTCGGCTAATTTGAGTATTGCGGGTGCGTAGTTAGGTGCGAGAGATATGGTCGTCTCCAACAAGCTCTCTACCGACTCGTTTTCTCCCTTTTCCTGTTTTACAAAAGCCAGATAATAGGGCCATCGGGGATTTCCGTTATCGAACTCCAAGGCCAGTTGATAGCAGGGAACGGCCTGGTCATAGAAGTGATTGGCCTGATAGAGTTCTCCCAAGTTCCCTGCCTTCTGCCCAAAGGCGGTCCCCGGGCTTCCTCCAACCAGCGTCCGCCTTACGGCGTCATCTGCCTGGGCCACCTTATTTTTTAATGTTTTGGTATTGAAGGAGAGATCTCTTATTCCCGGCAGGCGATCAAGAAGGGCATCGCGTCTGGCCCGATCCATCACCCAGTTTGTTCCCACGACGATAAGTACCGCCAGGACGGCAAGGACCAGGGGCAGCCTGAATCGTCTTGTGTTAAACTTCAATTTTTTTGGCACGGATTTCACGGATTTCACGGATTTTCTATTTGTTGCACCAAGAATTCAGGCACCTGAATTCTTCGCGCGAACAATCCTTCGGAAGTGAGCGGTTCCAGTTTCAGCGAAACCATTCCGTCATAAGGTCTTTTTTACTGTCGCATCTGATTTCTATAAAGGCTTCACTTTTCACTCAACAGCTTTTCTTTCCGGCCAATGGTTGCGCCACAGGAGAACCCGACTCATCCGATCAAAGGGGGGATAGGCATGCATGCCGCCGGTCACAAAATCGACCCATCCATCCCCGTCCATATCGGCGGCATCTAATACAAGGAGATGGGTGGGGTCCGAAGCCAGATCATGGGGTTTAAAACCCATTTTGCCGTCGTTCTCAAACCAGATCATTGATTGGGCTTCCGGGTCATCCCATTTATTAAAAGCGCTGACCACGCCGATGTCCAGGTCTCCATCCTTATCCAGGTCCACGGCGTTGGCAAAATAGGCCCCTGGAAAATCACCGATTCTGTGGTATTCGAATGTCAGCCCCCCCTTATTCTCTAACCATTGAACTCCATGCCACGGGCGGGGTCCGGGAGGGATAT
>DUZB01000037.1 GCA_013349725.1 Deltaproteobacteria bacterium
GGGGTGACCGATAGAAGAAGCATCAGGGGCTCAGCCACTGAAGAGGAAGAGAAAACCCTTAAAAAGGAAGGGATTGATTTTCTAAAGGTTCCTTTTCCGGTGTCCGATAAGGGAAAAGAGAACTGACACTTTTACAATCGGACGCTGATGAACGCTGATTTTTTATAGATGACAATGATCTGCGTCCATCTGCGCAAATCCGCGTCCCCAAAATTATTATGTGGAAGGTTGCAATTTCCAAGGAGAAAAGAACCATGGGCAAGATATGGAAAGCCATTATCAGTGTTACCGACAAGGAAGGGATCGTAGATTTTGGAAAGTCTCTTTCAGACATGGGTGTTGAGATTCTTTCCACTGGCGGAACCGCGAAGGTTCTCAGAGAGGGAGGCGTTTCCGTAGCCGATATCTCAGATTATACCGGTTTTCCGGAAATGATGGACGGCCGTGTCAAAACCCTTCACCCCAAAGTTCACGGGGGCCTTTTAGGACTTCGCGATAACCCAGATCATGTCAATATGATGAAGATGCACGGCATCACACCGATCGATATGGTGGTGGTGAATCTGTACCAGTTTGAAAAGACAGTGTCGAAAGCCGGCGTAACTTTGGAGGAGGCCATAGAGAATATTGATATCGGGGGACCGTCCATGTTGCGTTCGTCGGCCAAGAACTTCAGGGATGTAACGGTAGTCGTGGATACTGCGGACTATAAAATTGTTTTAGAGGAAATGAAAACACACGGTGGGGAAACCACCCCGGAAACCCGGTTCAGACTGGCTAAAAAGGTTTTTCGTCTGACTCATGAATATGACGGTGCGATCGCTCGTTATCTGGATACGACAGCGTTGTAAGGTTTTTCTGCTTTCTCTCTTTTTCCCGGCACGGCATGTTCTTGTGAACATGCCGTGCTTTTTTTCTGCAGTAAACCGCCTGAAAAGTCCGGCAACTCCCTGAACCGTCCAGGCTGTTTTCCTCCGGGAACGACGCGTGGCAGCAAGTCAGATCACAGAACTCCATTTCTATCTGTACTCCCTTATCGTTTTTCCACCCGATCCTTGATCGATGCGTAGATATCGCGGATAATATCTCCCGAAATGTCTTTCATGGCCAGGCTCATGGCCTCCGCCAGGCCTGTCGGATTATTCTGTCGGCACTCTTTCTGTTTGAGGTATGTTTTTTGAAAAAGTAGGTTCCTGCTGACATCCGGGTCCTTTGAATCCATCACCGTAACCGTCAAGGACAACACGGCCCTCCAGTTTTCCCCTTCATCCATTTCATAAAACTGATCCACGGCGCCTTCCAGGACATAGGAAAAGGGGAAATGGCTGTCAGAGGGAAGAACGGCATTGAAAATGCCTGCATTGGCAATATCCCGCCTGAGGAAATAGGTTGCCAGGGCGCCCGGATTGGCTCGCCATTTGTAGTAAAAATATTCATCTCTCTTATACGAGCCGTCACGGTATATGATCCGTGTGGTATTGTACAAGGGCGCCACGCTGAAGGGCGCCACCTTGATCACAACGGGCAATGAAGCAAGATCTGGTATTACCGGAGAATCGTATTCAAGGGTAAAATAATTTATCCTGGCCGCCGACTGTTTCAGATCAACGCATCCACAGGGCAACAGGAGCAGCGAAAGAAACAACCAAAACATCTTACCGTTCAAACCCATCAGGACCTCCAAAACTATCATTCCTTTATCTCAGGGGCTACCTTTCTCGGAGCAGGTGGCGTCCCCAACAGGAGCTGAGATGGCTGATCAGCTAAAGTCTCCATCAATCGGGCCATATTGTCAGTAGCCTTTTCAATATTCCAGGCACTGGCAGACAGTTGGCGCGTCAGCTCAGAAATGGAGTCATCCGACCTTTTCAGGAGAAGAGAACCATCCTTGAGCAGCAGGTTTGCATTGTCCAGCACCGTGCCAAGTTTTCCCACATTGCTTTTCAACATCTTACGGTTTTCAGCAACGATTCCTTCCACCCCGGTAAGGCTCCTGTCAACGCTGCTTATGCTTCTTTCAGCTTTGTCGGTAAGCCGGTTGAGGGAAACGGCCGCCCCCTCCACCGATGCCAATATTTTCTCCCATCTTTCCGGCTGCAGAATGGTTTTAAAGCCATGAAGGGCAGAGCGAAGGTCCGTTGATATCCCTTTGATATCCGCATCAGCCATCGCTCCATTCACATTGTCAAGGGTGAGTTTTAACTTATCCGAAATCCCTGACAGATCCAGGGAACCGATCTTCGTCAAGACATCATCAATGCCTTTGAGCAGCACCGTCATATCCGATGGTTTCGTTGCGACAATGGGGTATTCGCTCGGGAAATCAACCCCCGGGGAGAAATCTCTTTCTCCCTTTTTCTTGCGGTCCAGTTCCACGAACATGATTCCGGTAATGCCCACGGTTTTCAACTGGGCAACAATCGTATTATCGAGCGTCTGTCCGGACTCGATCTTCATCACCATCTCGATCAACTTTGAATCGGGAGCAACTTTTATGCTGTCCACTCTCCCGATGGCAACCCCCCTGTACTTGACGGGAGAATCCTTGCTCAAACCCTGCACGGATTCATTAAAGTAGCTGACATAGTAACGTCCTCTCTGAAAGTGTTGCGACACACCTAACCACACAATGGCAACAATTCCTATAACAACGCCACATATCACGAAAAGCCCCACAGTAACCTTGGTTTTTGGTGACGCCATTAGGGGATTTTCTCCTCTTCGGGTTCCGGTTGATCGACCTGGCGATTGAAGAAGTGCCTCACAAATCGGTTCTGGCTGTGATCGCGCAGGTAGGCAGGATCTCCTTCAGCAATAATGCCTTTCGACTTCTTATCTAACATGATTACTCGTTTTGCTATGGCAAAAATGCTTTGCAGTTCATGGGTGACAATCACCATCGTTGTTCCCAGGCTCCTGTTCAGGTGCATGATGAGATGATCGATCTCCGCTGAAGTAATGGGGTCCAGTCCCGCCGAAGGTTCGTCAAAAAAGAGGATCTTGGGATTGAGTGCTATGGCCCTCGCCAGCCCAGCTCTTTTTTTCATTCCCCCGCTCAGTTCCGAGGGGAGATGATTGCCGTACCCTTCCAGATTGACAAGGCCAAGTTTCATTTCAACAAGGGTGTCCACTGAGCTTTTGGCCAGGGACGTATATTCCCTGATGGGCAGGGCCACGTTCTCGGCAACGGTCATGGAACCAAAAAGCGCGGCACTCTGATAAAGAACCCCGACTTTTCTCAACACGCCCTGCAGTTTTTTTTCATCATAGCCGGAGACGACCTCCCCATCAATAAGTATTTCACCTGATCGGGGCTCAATCAGGCCGATGATCGATTTCATCAAGGTGCTCTTCCCGCATCCGCTTCCCCCCAGGATCACAAAGATTTCCCCTTCAAAAACTTCAAAGGAAACGTTGTCGAGGATGACGGTATCACCGTAATTCACCTGAAGATCCCTGACCTTGATGATTGGTCTTTTTCCCATCCGAATCAACCCCAATAGGTAAGAATGACAGAAAATATTGAATCGGTGAGAATAATAAAGAAAAGACTGGTTACCACCGCCGATGTGGTTGCCTGGCCCACGGAGGCAGCCCCCCCTCTTACCTGGAATCCTCGCAGGCATCCGATCCCGGCAATGAGGGCTGCAAATACGCAACCTTTCAACACGCCCCAAAAAACATCGAAAAGTCTGAGCGTCTTGATCGTCTGGTTGATATAGGAACTGGCAGTCAGATCAAGCATAAAAACTCCCACCAGCAACCCTCCCAGGATGGCGAAAATATCCGAGAAGAGGATAAGGATAGGCACCATGAACACAGAGGCAAGCATCTTGGGCACCACCAGAAAACGCACCGGATCAAGTCCCATGGTGAACAGTGCATCTACTTCTTCCGATATTTTCATGGTTCCGATCTCGGCGGCAAAAGAGGAACCGGATCTGCCGGCCACGATGATGGCGGTCATGATGGGGCCGAGCTCCCGGGTCATGGCCAGGCTCACAAGGGAAGCCACATAGATATTGGCGCCGAACTGCTGAAGCTGGACAGACGACATGAAGGCCATGATCAGGCCCAGCAGAAAACTGATCAGGGCCACAATGGGAAGACCATCCACACCGACCCGCTGCATATAAAGAAGGGTGTCGTCTGTTCGAATGCGCCGTGGGTTCAAAAATGCCTGCACCATGGCCAGGCATACCGAACCGACAAAGGAAGAGGCATCCCTGAGATCCGTAACATATTGAAATGTGATGTCGCCGATACGGAAAAAAACACCCTTGCGCGGGACCTTTGAAAAGGGTCGTTTCCTGCCGAGAGAGTCAAATTTGAGAATAGAAAGGGTCTGTTGGAAACCGGCGCTGACATTTTGAATGGAAAACGCGCCATTCCCGTCGGGAACCATTTTCTTGAGTTCCACAAGGATCAATATTCCAAATTCATCGAGGTAACTTACCTGTGAAAGGTCCACAGTAATGGATAAAGGCGGGTTTTTTTTCATGGCCGCAGAGAGATCCCGAATGATTTTTCCGGCGACGCTGGAATCCATACTCCCGGAAAAATGAACCGTTACCACTTCGTCGTGGCTCCTGGAAATCTCGTAGCTGCAGGTTTCATCTACAGTCAAATCTCTTCAATCCCTCGTCATTCAAATTGAAAATGCTTCAAATCATCCTCGTCCACATTGTACCGTTCTTTCAGCCGATCCATATCCATTTTAAAAAGAAGCCAGCCCAACGTTTCTCCACCCTTATTTTTCAATTCGAAGGCCATCTCAGTATCTTTTCGCCCCATGGGGTTCGCCTTTGCAGTGCGATACAGCGTCAACATAGCGTAGGGACTACCCTCATTCTTAGCGAAACTGATTCCGGTATAGCTGGCGCCGAGACTCACCTCCAACGGCAATGCAGGGTTCATGGAAACAGCTTCGAATACCTTTTTGTCCCGGTCAAGGAGAATGATCTCCCTAAAGGGAACCTGCATCCCCTTCTGCGAATCTGCACAATCAGAGAGAATTTCCTGAACGCCCTTTCTATCTCCCGCCTGGAGTGGGGCAATGAGGGAGGATTTCAAAGCAAGGTAATTAACCGCCATTTTGTCTCTCAATGCCACTTTCTGTGCATCCATGGCCCTGTATCCCTTTGAAAGATAGGGGTATCCCCAGAACAGCCCAAAAGCCATAATTCCCACGGTGATCAGCAAGGGAATAAACCATTTTTTTATGCGGCGATACCGCTTTTCCATAATCTGTACATGCGTGACATCCCGCCCAAGAGACAGAATCCCCTGAAAATTCTGTTGTGCGTCATACAGGACCGTCGTACTGGTGGAAATGTGGCGCAGACCCTCGGTGGGGTGTTTGACGGCCAGGATCTTCTCCGTCACCGACGATTTTGAAACGACGTCTTCGATAAATTCTTTATATTGGGAAGGGTTTTCATAGATATCCTCGGAGGACTGCATATACATGTTATCCGCTTCCCTTCCATAAAGCCTCTCGGCGGCCTTATTCCAGGAAAGGATCTTTCCTTCTCCATCTGAAATCATTACCGCGTCGGGAATCTGATCACAGATCTCCTTCATTCCAAAAACGATCTGGCTGGTCTCTTTCAGGCGTTTTGCCAGAAACCGGGCGAGGACTTTTACAACTTCCGGGAATTCATTAAGAAAACTGGGGACCTCATCCTTCGGGATGCGTATGGCAGTTACCAGGCTTGTGGCCTTCAGGGTGGCTGTGCGTTTCTCTCCTAAAAGGAATGACATCTCCCCGAATACCGATCCCTTTTCGTTAATCTCCGTGATCTTTCGGCGACCTTTCAGTACATCCAGCTTCCCTGACAGGAGGATATAAAGGTCCTGGGAATCATCGCCTTCCAAAAAAAGAATCTGCCCTTCGTCGTATTCGACCAGATACTTTTTCAGGTTGGGATTATTTAAGATATATTCCAACATGCGTTATCACTCAATACGTGGGGGCTGATTATGCCCTCCACAGGGGAAAATAAACGAGAAAGGTGGTCGTATTTTCCGTACACCTGATTTCCATTTTCCCCTTCAACAATCGCATGATCCGGTGTGTTATATAAAGACCGCGTCCCTCGCCCTCCCCCTCCAGGATTTTCATGCGGTCTTCATCGGAAATAGATCCCGTGTTGCTGATTTCCGCACATGCCCATTTCCCCTGTTCATACGTGCGTATAGATATAACGCCTCCTAAAAGGGGAACAGCCTTTGTTGCATTATTTAAGAGATTATCAAAAACCCTTTCCAATTGCACGGGGTGGCACTTCACCTTTAATTCGTCTTGAAAAGGCCCTTCCTTCAATTCAATATTCTGACGCAACTCTTCTTTGATGGCCTCTCTGTTAATAACGAAGCGTCTCCTTAAAACCTCCGTGAAATTTACGGCCTGTTTCTCTCCCACGTGATAAAGGCTCATGGCCAGTTCCTGCAGCCGACTGGTTTCCTCCAGAATAATATCTGAATACCAGTCAATCTGTTTTTTTGAACCTTCGAGATCTCCTTTTTTAATCAACTCCTTGAGGCGCCGTGCAAATCCTGCGGTGGCAATGGCCGGATTTTTGAAATCATGAAGGGCGTCATCCAACCGCTCCATTTTCTGTGCCTTCATGAGCTCCCTGCCAAGAAAAAGGAGGAGACTGATTTCATCGTCTCGGTATCTCTGCTTCTGATCCAGCGCGTCAAAGGTCATGAAATGGGTGATTTCCCCATCCACACTGAGGGGAATATATAATATGGAATTGATATGTTTCTGTTCCGCCATTTTTTTCAGGTTGGTCGAAATCAACTCGCTTTTCTGGGGATCAACCACCAGAATAAAAAGTGGTGTAACCACCTCATATTTAGATTCCCCCTTATAATCCTGAAGGCTCAAAAGAAGCTCAAAAGCCGGTTCACTATTGACGGAAAAGCCCTGTCCGATACTGTGGTACCCGTCGTGATCGGGGAACCCGCTTTCCAGAATAACACCCTCCCGATCTCTTTTTACCGAAAAAAGGGCACAGCTTTGAAGATCAATCAGTTCGGCAAGTTCAGGGACCACACTGTTAAAGATCTCTTTCATCTTGATCCCGCCGCGTGATCCCAGCTTACTGAAGATATGCCGTACGATGGCCTCCCGTTTTTCATTGGACCTGTTAAGGTAAAGGATCTTTTTTCTGGCCATGACAAAACTGAGTCTCTTGGCCATGATTAAAGCCATTTTAACCTCTATGGGACTGAAACTCCGGCCTCCTTCCGCATAGTATATCTGAATAACACCCGCAGCGTCCCTTTCTCTCGGAAAAAACCGGGGGATATCCAGAGGGATTGCCATCAGAGAGTTCACGCCTCTTCCATTGACTACCCGCTTATTCCTGTACAGGTCTTCCTTTAAAAGGTCAGACGCCAGAAAAGGTTCCCCGCTTTCGGCTACCCGCCCTGCAATGGTTCCCCGCAAAGGAACATCACTTTCCCTCTTTTCCTCTTCGGAAGGATATGATCCGTAAGAAATCATCTTTTCCGCGTGCGGATCATAAATTCTCACTGACGCGCTGTGAGCGCCTAAAAAGGTCACCATGTGGCGGGCTGCAATTTCAAGGATCTCCTTCTCCGAAAGGTCCGGATCAATATTGACAATGGCATCAATCTGTATCGCAATACGATCGAGGAATTCCGCTAACATCTTATCTTCAATCCAATGGGCTAAAAGTGGCCAGAAATTTTCATCAACAGAAATTCCTTCTGCCTTTGCCTGCCCGCGAATCCCCTCCAAAAGGGTATGCAGATCAAATAACATGTCTAAAAAACCTTATTTATTTGGATGATAAATATTTTCCTTTTCCTATGTGAACCATTTTATACCGTATTTTCTCAAGAAAAACACCCGTTTTTTCATCCAAAGCTTGACGTGCTGCCATTCAGAATTTAAAATAAGATACAATAAAAACTTTAAGGAGAATTTATGACGTCAAAAATTGATTACAAAGAGGATATTGATAGACCGGTTGCAGTATTCGACACAAGTCTCGGAATTTTCGAGGCAGAGCTTTATGCAAAGGAATGCCCTGAGACCGTCTGGAACTTCATCAATCTGGCCGAGGGAAGGCAGGACACGGATAAAGGAGAAAATTTCTACGACGGCCTTGCGTTTCACAGGGTCATTGATCAATTTATGATACAGGGTGGGTGCCCTGTTGGAAACGGAACCGGGGGACCTGGGTACCGTTTCAAGGACGAATTCGACCCGAACCTGCGCCACAACAGCGAAGGGATTTTCTCCATGGCCAACGCCGGTCCCGGAACCAATGGCAGCCAGTTCTTCGTAACGCTGGGCGCAACACCTCATTTGGATAATCGACATTCCGTCTTTGGAAAAGTGATTAAAGGGATGGACGTTGTAAGAAAGATAGGCGCAGTGAAGACCGGCCCCATGGACAAACCGGTCGAACCGGTCGTCATCAACAAGGTGACTATTCGAAGGTGATTTCAGGACAACACAAAGAATGATTGGCTCATCGCGGATTAGCATCCGAAGGCTTGTTCTCAAATAGACAGTGTTCAGGAGCCAGGTGTCAGGTGTCAGGTGTCAGGGGAAAACTTGGCCGCATCCGACTTATTCAACGCAATAAACGATAGTTATGTTTTATGGAATCGCAAAGCCGGAGTGGTAAGCACTGAAACCTGACACCTGACACCTCGGTTCCAGAAAAAACGATTCTTCACGTTAATCCGCGATGAGCCAAGTGATTCAATTCTCATTAATATACCGAGGTCTGTACCATGGAAATCTGTAAGGAACTCGACACAGACAGAATATTCCTCAACGTCCCGCTCACCGACAAAGACGCAGTGCTCCGTTTTGCGGCGGAAGCATTTGCCGCCGGCGGCATTGTTGCCGATGCGGACAAACTTTACGAAGGGATGGTAGAACGTGAGGAAACCATGAGTACAGGGATCGGGAAAGGCCTCGCGATCCCCCACTCTGCAAGTCCGGATACAAAGTATCCCGCAGTTCTTGTCATCCGGCTTGCAGAGCCCCTTGATTACGATGCAATAGATGGAGTTCCCGTAGGGGTTGTGGTGGCTCTTGTGGCGCCGGAACATGATCCGGACCTTCACCTGCAGATGCTCGCCCACCTGGCCAGGCTTTGTCAGCACTCGGATTTCATGAAAACCGTTCAAAGTTCGGAAGACCCGGAGCGCCTCCTGGAAAAAATCAGGCGGATTGAAGAGCAAATTGTTTTTCCATGAAACCGCGCGTTTTAAAACAGTCTACCGTATCCTATTCAAAAACTCCGGCAGGAATGGAGTCATAAGGTCTTTTTTGCTGCCGCATCTTGGATAAAGTTCCTCGACACGTGGCGGAGGTCCTTATTTGCTGGTACATTGCAGAACATATAGGTCTAAGCCAAGTCTTGGTTGTACCAGCAAAGAAGGCCGGGGGCTCCATAGGAATCAGATGCGGCAGCAAAAAAGACCTTATGGCGGAATGGGTTCGCTGAACCTATAATCCATTGCCAGGGAATTTGAATAGGATACAGCCTATCCTTGTCCTCTCCTATGCAGTTCATCGATTAACACCTCGTCCTCAAATCCTCCCCGTCAGGCATTATCCGCTTCCACCGCACTCAAAATCCTTGAGTAGCTTTCGGGATAGCTGAAAATGACCCGATTCCAGGACGGAATCAGCGTGCTCTCGTGCGGTCCCTTGCTCTGCTCCCAGGCCGTCCAGAGAAATCCCCTGAAGTAACGCGCGGAAAGTTCTTCCTCGTGTCTATCAAAGGCCAGTTCATTGACCTCGGCATCATCGCTGAAACTCTTGATAAACTTGAGCGCATTGTCATAATAGGTGTGAAGAAGCATATCCACAAAGGCATCATCGAGAGGGAAACCATGGGAGCGCATGTATGTCAGATAGAATTTGGCGATATCCACCACCATTCTGTGAAGCCCTCTTTTGGCATCCTCCGGAGAAAGATCCTGGTGCTTATGTTCGTAGTTGGGCATGAGATCTATCTGGGCAATTTTCCTTGGAATAACCCGATGGTAGGCCTGAGAGAGGGTCGCGACTTCAAGCCCCCAGTCATAGGCAAAATCCATTCCCCGTGCGACGCGTGCCGAAAAACTGAATTCTCCCGCAAGAGGGTATTTGAAACTACGATGGTAATCAAAAAATTTCTCCAGCTCATAATTCCTCCGTTCGTGCATAATAGTCTTCAGGGCATCAACGAAAGGCATGACAAATAGCCTGGTCACCCGGCCCTTCATGGCCTTTTCCGTCGGAGAAATGCGGGCATAGAAACCCTTGCAGAATTCAAAGTCATTGTTGGGATTCGCGCTGGGCTCTATCAGTCTCCCAAGAAGTATCCTGTTGTAGGTAACAATGTCGCAATCATGCAGGGCAATGGTCTGGCAATCTTCCCGGGCAAAAATATACCCGAGACTGATCCATACGGACTGCCCTTTTCCCTGCACCCCCACAGGAATTTCCCGTGCTGCAATTTTCTGGAACACTTCCTGGATTCGGGGTCCGTCCACCCATACGATCTTCACATCACGCTCCGGCGTGCGGAGTCTCTCAAAATACTCCCTGATTTCGCGAAACTGGTTTTCATCCTGTGCGCCTCCAAGGGCGACAATGACCGAATGGATATAGTTTACCCCTTGAATTTCGGATAATATATTCCCCAGCACCCGGTCATTGTGCATTTCGGAATGCAGACAGGGAAGCAGAAGACAGATTGGCAGCTGCCGCCCGTATTCCGCCAGTCTCCTTTCAAGAGCAGACTGATAAGCTTCTCTGTCAAACCCTTCGTAAAGGCCGTGAAGCGTCGTAATAATGCCGTTTTGATGAAAATCCGCCATGGCAATCTCCTCCTTTTCCGTTTTCACAGGAACTATGCAATAAAAGCAGAACGTTTTTTTCGCATGGTTGGATTATCATACCCCATAAATTCCTGAGGGTAAAGAGAAACGGGCAGGCCAAGAAGGCCCAATTCCGTTAAACCGTTAATGGTCCCCTGGCAAACGCTCCTTTCTGTTGCCCTGCCACCGGTCTTATGATACAGTATGGGCTTGGTTCTAACTTCGCCCACTTAATCCAATTAGTAAAGAGTACGTTCGGAAGGTCATAATCGTAATCGTAATCATAATCTTACTCTTTTACGGCCTATTTTAGAGCTACCCGATTAAGATTATGAGTAAGAAAATAAATCTAATGAACCACGTTAGAACCAAGCCCTTCAGTACTGACTCCCAAGACAGGAAACTGCCTGATTGAGGATACCAACCCGGATTATCAAAACTACAGGAGCCTGCTATGAAAGAAATGGATTACATGGCTGTCGCCGACAGCGCAATCAAACAGATCAAGCAAGGAGCCTTTCTGACTGTCCGTTCAGGAGAAAGTCTCAACACCATGACAATCGGCTGGGCAACGATCGGATTTGTGTGGCGGAAACCCATTTTCATGGTTGCGGTCCGGGATTCCAGGCACACCTTCGGGATTATGGAGAAGGCGGCGGATTTTACCGTTTCCGTTCCCTCCGGCGACATGAAAGCGGCCATCGCGTTCTGTGGAACCAAATCGGGCAGGGATTACGATAAATATAAAGAATGCAACCTGGCCACTGCCAAAGCCCGAAAGACGGAAAGCCCCATTATTGACATACCCGGCATCCATTTTGAATGCAGGATCGTTTTCAAAGCGCCCATGGATCCCGTATACCTCGATGAAAGCTATCAAGAACTCTATCCGGAAAAAGATTACCATACCCTCTATTTTGGGGAGATTCTGGACTGCTATGAAATCTGATCCTCTCATTTGAAAAGGACTGCCCCATGAAAATTTTAGGCCTGCTGAAAGGAAAAACTCCCGAACAAATAGAAATCCGAGGGGATGATTACTTCAAGAAAGGGGAATACGGATCTTCCAAAATGGAGTATGAAAAAGCCCTTTCAAAGCTTGAAAGCAAAGATCCTGACGCCATCGGGGAAATCGACAGGGTCAAAAACAAGATAGCCCGATCCTGTGACGCCCTTGCTTCCGAACATGAAAGGACTGCGGAAGACCTCGTGGAAAATGGATATACGGACGAGGCTGAAGACCTTCTGACCCTTGCACTGCAGTTGGCAAAAGACGGGGAAATTGTCGCCTCCATTGAAAAGCGCCTTCGCTCATTAAAAACTGAAAGGAAATTGCCTGAAAACCCCCATATACACGTGAATGAGGAATCCCTTGAAAAATGGGAAGAGCCTCCGGATGAGCAGCTATTTCACGATCCCGGCGATCACTATTTCACTCTACTGGTCAGCACGTTGCCTGAAGAGGACCAATCGGAATATCACGGTTATGGGGAGTCGTTCAAGGAAGGATACGTCAAACTCAATCGGGGCGATTTTGAAAAAGCAGCATCCCTGCTTTCAAAGGCATTCGAAGAAGCGGAGTCCGCTGAAACGTTTATCCCCCTTGAGCTGGGCACAGCTCTTCTGAACTTAGGCCACAACAAGCAGGCCCTTTTGCTTCTTGGAGGCTTCTTAGAGCATCACCCTGAAACACTCAGGGCCTATCCTCTTCTGTGCGAAATTTACTGGCAGGACAACGAATTTGAAAAGGCCCATGCCCTGCTGCAGGACTGCCCTGAAAGCCTGAAGAACGAGGCTGTCATCCATGTGCTTGAAGGGGAGACATTTTTCCACGACAGTAAATATCAAGAGGCCGAAGCCCACTATTCCAGCTTCCTCACATTCTGTGGATGGGATGAGGCCATCGCACGCGCCCATGCAAAAACCCTTGAGGCGCTTGGGGAAAAAGAAGAAGCCAAAAAGCAGTATTCTCAGATCCTGAACGCATGCCAGGGTTGCGGAAAACAAACCGACCCGGGGATCAAACAGCAATACGCGGATTTGAGTCTGGAAACGGGGGATCATTCTACCAAACTCCTGGAACTCTATCTGGCCTTGATACAGGAGATACCGGAAAACCGGGCAGAAAATTATGAAAAGATCAGCACGATCTTCGACCTGAACGGAAATGAAAAAGAAGCCAGACGCTTCAAACGTTTTTCTGAACAAATGAAGTGACAATGAGAAAACTTCCCTCATAAAATGAAAGAATCCTTTCAAGAAACAGGCAATCAGACAGGTCGCATCTTTGTGGTGGACGACGACCGGATCTCCCTGAAAAATTTGCGACGTATCCTGGAAAAAGCCGGATACAAGGTATTCACTTTCAGCAACCCGCTCAGAGCNCTGATCAGGCTGGAACAAGATGCCTGTGACCTTCTCATCACCGACCTGAAAATGCCTTTCATGAATGGTCTGGATCTGTTCAACCGGGCGCAACGGGTCCACCCCTCTCTGGAAGGCATCATTATCACGGGATATGCGAACCTGGAAGGCGCCATAGAGGCGACCAAGGAGGGGGCCTTTTACTATCTGGCCAAACCTTTCCATCCGGAGCAGCTCAAGGACCTGGTAACTCAGGCCCTGCAACAAAAATTCATTAGAGAACCCCTGTCAGGGGAACAAAAGAATCCGGGTGAACATCCGGCAGGCCCCGTTATGATTGGAAACAGCCCCGGGATCGGCCGCGTCAAGGAGATGGTTGCTCAAATCGCCCCCGCTGAATGCAGTGTGCTCATTACGGGGGAATCAGGTACGGGAAAGGAGTTGGTGGCACACGCCATACACGCACAGAGCGCTCGGGCGGGCGGCCCGTTCGTGGCCTTCAACTGCGGCGCCTTCAGTGAAGATCTTATCGCAAACGAACTTTTCGGACACGAAAAAGAGGCCTTTACCGGCGCCCACAGCAGAAAGGCCGGGCTTATAGAAAACGCGGAAGGAGGCGCCCTTTTCCTGGACGAAATCGGAGATATGCCCCTTTCCATGCAGGTCAAATTGCTCCGCGTCATTCAAGAGCGGGAGGTCCTTCGGGTCGGATCATCCCATCCCGTTGCGGTAAATGTCAGGTTCCTGGCGGCCACCGCCAAAGACCTCAAGGCTGCTGTGAGGGAAGGGGTTTTTCGGCAAGATCTCTACTTTCGACTCAATGTAGTGGAAATCCGCGTTCCCCGCCTCTCAGAACGGCAGCAGGATATCCCCTTGCTGGCCTACCACCTCTTGAGCAAATTTCTCCACCGGACTGAAAAACGGATTCAGGGAATCTCAGCAGAGGCACTGGAACTATTAAAAGCTTACCCGTATCCCGGAAATGTCAGGGAGCTGGAAAATATCCTTGAAAGGGCGGTCACCGTCTGCAACGGAAAAACCATCCTGGGCAAGGATCTTCCTTCCGACCTGGTAAACCTGGATCTCTACACGTATGAGCGCCCGGATGGTTTACACTTCAGCCTGGAAGAATTGGAGCGGGACTACATCCAGCATATTCTCAAGCTTACCGGGGGCATCCGTGTCCGTACCGCCGAGATCCTGGGCATCGACAGGGCCAGTTTGTGGCGAAAAATGAAAAAATACAATCTGGGATAGACCGTCGTTTTTTGAAACGGATGCGTTCGATCCTGCAACATTTCATTCCCTCCCCTTTCTTCGTGGACTAAACAGTCCCCATTCAGGGTCTCTGTTTCATTTCGCAACATATCGATCCCCAAGTCCATTTTCGTAGCTTCCTCTTCTTATTATTATTTCAATAACATACCTTCAATTTTTCAAACGGCACAACATTTGCTGTACCCTATCTTACAATCAGAGTTCAGGGTGTCCGCATGTTCAAGAGAGTCTTAGTTGTCTTTGAAAACGAGAGTGTGTGCCGGGAGGCAGTGCGGTACGCGCGGGAACTTGCCCTGAGGATGGATTCAGAAGTCACTTTTCTGATGCTGGTGGAAATCTCCTTCCCGGATCGCTCCTTCCTCGGTTCCAAGCGAAATGTTCTGCATAGCCTGGAAGCAAGGGTGGGCAAGATGCTTTCAAACTTTTCCTCCCGGTTCTTCAAAGACGGTATCGAAACCAGTATAGCGCTCCGGGTGGGAAATCCGGCCCAGGAATTCCTGAAATTTCTGGCGGAAAGAGAGCCCTTTCAAGCCGTAATCTGGGGCAGCGGGGAGGAATTACCTGAACATAACCAGCTCCCCAGGGGCCACTGGCTGGCCAAGGTGATCACAACCCTCGAATGCCCTCTGCTCACGGTAAGCAGTAAAGAAACAAAAGGAATGGGAACCCCGTAAGGGGCGCGGCAAGGGGTTTTTCGCGACATAACGAATTTCAGAGGCAGGAACAAGGCCATAAACCAAGAACGTTAACGCAATTAGGGTACTTTTTTATGGAGACACTGACTTCTCAAATGATTCTGGTCATGATCATGATCGGCATTGCTGTTTTTCTCTTTATCGTGGAATGGGTTCGCGTGGATGTGGTGGCGATTCTCATGATGGTTTCCTTGCCCCTTCTCCATCTGGTCACACCGAAAGAGGCTTTTATCGGCCTGGGCAGCAACGCTGTAATTTCCATCATTGCGGTTATCATTATTGGGGCGGGATTGGACAAAACAGGCCTGATCAATCGGTTGGTGAGCCCCATCCTGCGGATCGCCGGAAACAGCAAATCCCGCGTTATCATCGCCATCTCCATGACCGTGGCCGGAATATCCAGTTTCATGCAGAACATCGGCGCCGCAGCCCTTTTTCTGCCTGCCATCCAACGCATCAGCAAGAACATGAAAATCCCCTTGAGCCAGCTCCTCATGCCCATCGGGTTTTCGGCTATCCTGGGCGGAACCGTCACTCTGGTGGGTTGCAGCCCCCTGATCCTGTTGAACGATCTCCTGGCGCCCTTCGGGTTGAAACCCTTCGGCCTCTTTGATGTGACCCCCATCGGTCTGGCCCTGGTGGCCAGCGGCATAGGCTGTTTCATTGTGCTGGGCCGGTTTATTCTTCCCAAAGGAAGTGCAGACGATGCCGAAGAAAAGCCCCGGAGCTCCCTTGAAAACACCTTGAAGGAAATGGGGGAGACCTACGAAATCCGGATCCCGGATGATTTCACGGATTACAGGGAACCGGTGTTGGTGGACGACCTGAGAAGGCGTTACCTGGTCAATGTCCTGGCCATGACCGAGCCACCCGATTTCAAGACCCTCTCTCCCACAGGAGATCAGGCGGTACGCTCAGGCGTGCATTTGCTGGTGTACGGCCGCAAGAAGGACGTCCAGCGCATGGTGGAAGAAGAGGAGATGCACCTTAAAGAGGTCCCGAAAATCTTCAAGGGCGAAACCGAAGACGGGGCATCCGGCACCGTCGAAGCGGTGGTGGCGCCCCGCTCTCCATTGGCGGGAAAAACCCTTCGCGAGATCAATCTGCGGGATCGATTCCAGGTTGTTCCTCTGGCCGTATATCGGGGCGGTGAGACTTATCGGGCGGAAATCGGCGACATTGTTCTTTCCGTGGGGGACGCCGTCCTGATTCACGGCGAATGGCAACGGCTCCAGGTGTTGCAGCAGGAAAAAAGCCTCCTGTTTACCACCCCCGTCGATGTGGAGTTATTGCGTCCGGAAAAAGCCATCTTCGCCGGCATCTGGTTAGCCGTTGCCCTGTCCATGGTGCTGATCTTCAAGATCCAGCTCTCTGTAAGCCTCATGACGGGCGCCCTGGGCATGATCATCACCCGTGTCCTCTCCATTGACGAGGCCTACCAATCCGTGGATTGGCGCACCATTTTCCT
>DUZB01000038.1 GCA_013349725.1 Deltaproteobacteria bacterium
CTTTACGAGAGCCTGGCTCGCATTGATTTCTATGTCGGCGCCCATTCGCTTGAGCTCGCTCACGTGAATAAACCGGTTTTCAAAGATGGTCTCCCGGATCATGCTCCAGCCTCTGGCCACGGACATGAGGGCCATGAACTGGGCCTGAAGGTCCGTTGGAAAGCCGGGGTAGGGCATGGTCTTTATGTCCACGCTTTCAATAACTTTAGGCCCTGTAATGACGACCTTTTCGTTTTCTTCCCATATTTTCGCCCCGGCTGCACGGAGTTTTTCCGTAAGGGCCGCGACGTGTGTGGGCCGGCAGTTTTGCACTTGAATGGTTCCTCCGGTTATGGCAGCCCCTATCATGAAGGTTCCCGCTTCAATTCTGTCGGGAATGACCGTGTGGGTGCAGGGTCGCAGTGTTTCCACTCCGTTGATGGTGATGGTATCCGTCCCTTCGCCTTCAATATCCGCGCCCATGGATCGAAGCATCTTTCCCAGATCTACTACCTCCGGTTCATTGGCGGCATTTCTCAAAATGGTCGTGCCTTCGGCTTTTACCGCAGCCATCATGATATTCTCCGTACCGGTTACCGTAGGGATGTCAAAAAAAATGTTGGCGCCTTTGAGTTTTTTTACTTCTGCATGGATATATCCGTGGTCCAGGAACATGTCCACGCCCATGGCCGCCAGGGCTTTGAGATGCAGATTGACCGGTCGGGCGCCTATGGCGCATCCGCCGGGCAGAGAAATTTTTGCCTTTCCAAGACGGGCCAGAAGGGGACCCAGGAGAAGGATCGAGGCCCTCATGGTTTTTACCAGTTCATAAGGGGCCTCATGACAGGTAAGATGGTCTGCCGCTACTTCCAGCGAACCATTTTTTTCTCTGAAGACCGTACCGAATTTTTCCATGATTTTTTTCATGGTATCAATATCCCGCAGGTGGGGGACATTTTCGAGAAGGTGAGGCCCTCTTGTCAGGAGGCAAGCCGCCATAATCGGAAGGGCCGCGTTTTTGGCGCCACTGACCTTCACTGACCCTTTTAAGGGGACGCCGCCCTCGATAACCATCTTATCCATTTTCTGTTCTCCTATCCGCAGGGGCCGCCTTTTCCAACACCAAAGCGGTTAAATATGCGGCGTGAAGTTCTTTTCGTTCGGTTTTACAGTGGTTCCGTTATGCGATAATCCTGATGATTTCCTTCGAGGTGTATTCACCCAGGTCAGCGAGACCGTCCAGAGGGAGGTAGGACAGGGCGTTGGAAGAAAACAGGCAGGTTGCAGAGGCCGGAAACTCTTCATCATCCAGGTAAAATATATAGCACAGCGCAATTTTCGGAAGAGGTTGGAGCACAAAAGAAAAATCACCGCTGACCCCATCCGTCCCATGAAATGCCTCTTTTATATCCTTTTCTTTGGTCTTTATCCGCCGTACATGAGGAACAAGCATCCGTTCACTGTTTGCGCTGAATGCTCCCTGATAGGGCATGCTGTCGGGGAGATCCCTGAAGGACTTGAAGGGTTCCAGGATCATCTGTTCTGGAACCGCATGAAGTGCGTAAAGGGAAATAATCACGCCCCTGGGATCCCCGACACGAGTGCCTGAAAAGGTTATTCCGGAGGCGTTCAGGCAACAGGCTTCTCCAAGAGCTTGAAAGGAATAAGAATCCCTTTTTTTCTCCGCGCCAAGTCGAATGTGGAGGTCTGGCGGAGTTTGAGAAAAAAGGCGGGAAATATTCCGGTCAATGAGTGTTTCGTAGTTCGTCGGCATAAAAATTCCGACCTCCTCCCATCTTACCATGAAAACACTTTTTGACCACGAATAACACGAATCACACGAATGAATTTCGTCAGGTTCTTTTTTGTGTGCCTGAGACTTGCAGATTGTTCCCAGTCTCTGCCTTGGTTTTCATAGCTCGGGGTGACAAATCTTTTGTCATGAGCGTTTACACTTATTCGTGCTATTCGTGTGATTCGTGGTCAAGCTTTTCAAGGCCGTTTTTACAGAAGTATTCCTTCGAACGGGTACAGCTTTCCAGGATCGCATCATTAACTCTCAGTTGGTCCGTGCTGTTTGCTTCATGCCAGAGATGAAAACAGATGGCCATGAACGGGTGCGATTTTCTCTGCAGCCCATGACGATAAAACCGGACTGCGAGTTCTGAATCCTCCCTTCCCCATCCTGTAAAATCTTCATTAAAACCATTTACGGCAAAGATATCCTCTCGAAAAAAGGACATGTTACAACTACGGATGCCGCTTTGTTTTCTATTGCAAAGGGCGGGGAACCAGGGCAGCCTGATCAGATGATGGCTGTTCGAGAGCTCTCCTCTAAGGGCATGCCTGATCAGTTTCACAGTGGTTTTGGTATCAGCATAGGTAAAGCTGTCAGAGATCTCTTTTCCCACAAGAATCCTTTTTCCCTGCAAAAAGGTCTTTCTTTCCGCCAGGGCCAGGTGATCCTGAACGAAACAGCCTGAGGGAATGCAATCTCCGTCAAGGAGTATGATGTACTCTCCCGTTGATCGTTTGATCGCCTTATTCCTTATTCGTGCAGCGCGAAAACCTTTGTCTTTCTGCCGGACATGTTCAATGGTCTGTCGGAAACCCTTTTCGAAGCCACGGATCATGTCCAGGGTCTCCTGTCCGGAGCCGTCATCGGCCACGATGATTTCATCGGCAGGCCGTGTCTGGCGGCACAGAGCTTCCAGCACTTTTATAAGGGTGTCCGGGCGGTTATAGGTCGTTATGAGAACGGATGTCGTCAAACGATGGGGCTCGGAGTCACCAGGCAGATTAGTCATTAAAATAGGCTACCGCGTTTTTGAATATATTGATGCCGTCTCCTTCTTCCGGGATGTCTGTTGCTCCTTCGCGCATCAGGGCTTGTTTTTTCCAGTTCCAGTCGGGGTGATTGGTAAAGTGATTGAATGCCTCCGGGTGAGGCATCAGGCCCAGCACCCTTCCTGTAGCATCGCATATGCCCGCGATATCCATCAATGAACCATTGGGGTTGAAAGGAAAACGTCCCTCTGCCGGCATTCCTTTGCGGTCCACATACTGAAACACGATCTGGTTTTGGCTGGCTAACCTCCCGATGACCTGCTCCGAAGCAAAAAACTTGCCTTCCCCGTGCCTGACAGGGAGTTCCATCTCCCGAATACCTCTCGTGAAAACACAAGGAGATGCAGCATTGGCCTTCAGATTCACCCAGGTGTCCACAAAGTTCCCGGAATCGTTATAAGTAAGAGCAATGCTTCGTTCTCTATATTGGCCGTCAAAACCCGGAAGCAGTCCCAGGTTGACCAGCGTCTGAAATCCGTTGCAGATTCCTATAACAAGGTTCCCTTCTTCAATAAACTGCTCGATTTCCTCTCCCATCCGGCGTTTCAGTTTGGATGCCAGCAGAACACCTGCCCCATGATCGTCAGCCCAGCTGAATCCACCGCCAAAAACAAGGATCTGGAAATCACGTAATTTTACGGGGGGAGCATTCTTTTTGTCTCCTAACAACTCGTTGATATGGACTCTGTGGGATTCGGCGCCGGCGATTTTCAGCGAAAAATCGGTTTCGTAGTCGCAATTGAGCCCATATCCGGTCATCACGAGCGCTTTCACTGTTTTCATATAAGATCTCCAAAAGGCTTTTTCCAGGCTTTCTTCAGGTCTTGAATATTTTTCCCGATGATGGTTTCCGCCTTTCCATGGGTGATGGTGAACTGCCGGGAATCCGTAACCATGCCAACCTGTTCAAGGTCCATGGAATGGAACATTTCTTCAAACCGTTCCCTGTTTTGGGGCGAAACCGTTATAATAAATCTTCCGCAGGTTTCCGAATACAGAATTTGTGCGGCGGTAAGTCCCGGGCCGGCGGGTATTCGGTCCAGGTCAATATCCATTCCCAGTTCGCCCCCCATGGCCGTCAAGGCCAGGTGAACGGCAAGTCCCCCTCTGGAAACGGCATGACAGGAAGATAGCAGGCCTTCTTTTATGGCCTCGTGAAGTCGAAGGTAGCGAGGTCGGAAAGCCTTTGCATCCACCTGGGGGACATGAAGGCCGGTGGATTCCATCATCTGATAGTATTCCCCGCCTCCCAGCTCGTTCTTTGTCAGACCCAGAACGTAGATCGGATCTCCGGGAAATTTAGGATCCATGGTCACGCATTTTGTTATGTCTTCGATNACNCTGCTGACGGTAAAAAGGAGTGTAGGAAGTCCTGACACCTTTCTCCTTTCCCCGAATGGTCCTTTCAGATTCCCATCGATGTACATACTGTCTTTTCCGGACAGAAGGGGAATCTGGTAGGCAAGACAATACTCTCGTAATGCAAGGTTTGCCCTTACCAGCTGCGCGGCTTTGTATTTGCCGTCCGGATTGTTTTTCTCATCAAATTCTATGGTGGGCCAGCAGAAATTGTCTACACCCGCCATTTGTTCGGGGTCTGCTCCCACACTGATAGCCCTGCGAACGGCCTCATCGATGGTGGCTGCCGTCATGTGGAAGGTGTCAATGACGGAATAAAAAGGGTTCAGGGCCTGGGAAACCACCAGGCCCCGTTTCAGATGGAGCAAAGGTCTCAGCACGGCGGCGTCCGAAGGGATGTCGCGTTCCCGGCCCACGAGCGGTTTTATGACGCTGGACCCCTGCACCTCGTGGTCATACTGCCTGGAAATCCAGTTGCGTGAGCAGATGTTGGGCCGGCTGAGCATGGCCTCCAGGAGTGCTCCGTGATCTTCCGGCTCTCCCATTACCGGTTCCGTCAGGCCCCGGATGGCTGGCGACAGCCATTCCGCGTCGAACTCCCATTGAGGAAAATCCGATTCGAGCAGGTCCATTCGGATATAGGCGCAGGTCTTCTCTTTGTAGCGGAGATGAAGGGTTCCCGAATCATTAAAACGGCCGATGACTGTGCTTTCTACCGAGTGTTTCCGCGAGAGTTCCATGAACCGTTCCACATGTTCCGGTCGAACCGCAATAGTCATTCTTTCCTGGGATTCGGAGACCCAGATTTCCCACTGATCCAGACCCTCATATTTCAAAGGCACCTTATCCAGATCAACGATGCAGCCGTTGCTGAAGCGGGCGGATTCCCCGATGGAAGAGGAGAGCCCCCCCCCGCCATTGTCGGTGATAAAGGTGATGAGTTCCTCATCCCTGACTTCAAGGAGGAAGTCATGCATCTTTTTCTGGGTGTACGGGTCTCCGATCTGTACATGCCCGGCAGGGGTATGTTCGCTGAACGTCTCGGATGAGGCCGTAACTCCATGGATGCCGTCCTTGCCCACTCTTCCGCCCGACATGATGATGAGATCGCCGGGAGACGTTGTTTTCCTATGGGAAGATTCCCCCCCTACGCGAGCGGGCATGATTCCAAGGGCTGTTACAAAAACAAGGCATTTGCCGATGTAGCTCTCATCAAAGAGAAGCATGCCGAAAGGGGTGGGTACGCCGCTCTTGTTGCCGCCGTCCCTCACCCCTTCGATGACGCCGTCCAAGAGTCGTCTGGGATGAAGGTGAGGCGTCAGTTCCCCCTTGTAATCCCGGGGACCAACACAATAACCGTACATGCCCAGAATAAGCCTGGACCCTTTTCCGGTTCCCATGGGATCCCGGTAAATGCCCACGATTCCGGTGATTGCCCCCCCGTAGGCCTCCATGTTGGATGGGCTGTTGTGGGTTTCACCGGTGATGACGTAATAATGTTCATCTCCGAATTTTGCGACTCCCGCGTTATCCCATAGAACGGAAACCACCCAGTCCTTTTTCTTCTGGATTTTCAGCGTCGGGTATTCGATGCAGGTCTTGAAGAGGCTGTCTATGATCTCGGTCTCCCCGGAAAAAATATCGCGATATCTGAAAAGCCCTCGGAATGTGTTGTGGTTGCAGTGATCGCTCCGGGCCTGTGCAATATATTCCAGTTCCACATCCGTGGGGAGATCCAGGCCGACCTTTTTTCTGTCCGCTTTGACGTCGTCGCGAAGGAAATATTCACGGATGATGGGGATGTCCCTGTCCCGCAGGGCAAGGCTTCTTTCGATCGATATTTTCTTGAGTTCTTCATCGGTGTGGATCGGTATCGTGCTTACCAAAGGGTTGTGATTCAAAATGACCTTTGGTGTTGGAAACCCGATTCCTGTTTCCGGGCGCCAGTTGTCCCGGGAAAATATCTTCCATTGCTGAATAACGTCGTTTGCCAGCAGTTCGGAGGCAATTCGGTGAACTTCCTCCCGAGTGAGTACCCCTCTTATTTCATAAAGCTTTGAAGTATAAACAGCCTCCCCTTTTTTCAGCGGAACTCCCAGCAGATCTTCCAATGCCTCTTTCGCGGTGCTTCCTGCGGTATCCCGAACACCGGGCCGGAATCCGATCCAGATGAGCCAGTCAAAATCGCGGGTGGTTGGGGCGTAAGAGGATTCTTCCGTTACCGGATTGGTAAAGATTTCGGTCCTGATCGATTCCATCATGGGTTCATCCAGGGGTGCATCGATGGTTAATACCCTGATAACCCGGATATCACGCACATTGATGTCGAAGTATTCTCTGGCTTTTCTCACGATTCCAGCGCCTTCGGAATCAAAAAGATCTTTTTTCAATCTGATTTCAAGTCTACATGTCATCTACATTTTTCCTGTTGAATGGTTTTGGTTTGCCGGATCTAAGGCTCTTAAGAAGGTGAAGGATGCCTTGAATTTTCTAACGGGTTTTAGAGTTGGAGTCAACACAATAGTTGATTTTTCAACAATTCTCATGATGGGGCTGCATTCATTTCCGGGCGCTGTGTGAGTGGCATTCTGCCACGATGTTTCGAGGCTGAAAGCCTCTCTCACAGGGACATGTTTTCAAAATGAGAATTACTGTTCGCTTTTTAGAAAGCTTGAAATCGAAGGAGTTTGTACCTATATTGAATATCAAAATCAGGGTTTCCCTTGGAAAAGGAGTCTTATAATGAAAAATACGGAAGAAATGAATGTAGAGAAAAACGAAGGCGGAAGAGTTCCCAGTCAACAGGAACTTGAGAAGGAGCTGAGTGATTATCTTGCAAAGAAGTATGGCAACAGGGTCAAAATTATATCCCCGTTTGTCGTACCCAAGAAAGACGAGGCGGGTGGCCGGGAGCAGTCAGGGGGCGTTGAAGGAGACGGGATGCCCCTGTTTGATGGGTTGCCCGAGGAACTGGAGTCGTACCTGGACGGTTTTGTAGTAAAACAGGACCAGGTAAAATCGGTGCTTGCAACCAAGATATGTACCCATTTCAACAGGATAAAGTTCAACAGACAGAAAAATGCGAAGAGCGGCGCCGGGGGAAAAAGAGGGGTTGGCGTAGGGATGATCAAGAACAACGTCCTTCTGATTGGTCCTACCGGAGTAGGAAAGACGTACATCGTTAAATTGATTGCCCAGAAACTGGGTGTGCCCTTTGTAAAGGGGGACGCCACCAAGTTCAGTGAAACCGGATATGTGGGCGGTGATGTGGAAGATCTGGTTCGCGACCTCGTCTATGAAGCGGGTGAAAATATTGAGCTTGCGGAAAATGGAATTATTTATGTGGATGAAATAGATAAAATATCTTCTTCAAGAAATCTGATCGGTCACGANNTCTCGCGTACAGGGGTTCAGCGGGCCCTTCTCAAACCGATGGAAGAGACCGATATCGATCTGAAAGTTCCCCACGACCCCATATCGCAGATACAGGCCATCGAGCATTATCGACGCACGGGGAAAAAAGAAAAACGAATTGTAAATACCAAAAATATCCTTTTCATTATGAGCGGCGCCTTCGGAGAGCTTGCTGAAATCATAAAGAAAAGGTTGCAGAGTCAGGGCATAGGCTTCGAAGCGGATGTCAGGCCGGCGGAGGTCCCCTGGGAGATTTTGAAAGAGGTCCGCGCCCAGGATCTGATTGAGTTCGGTTTTGAGTCGGAATTTGTTGGCAGGCTTCCCGTGGTGGTGGTCTTTGATGAGCTGAAAAAGGAAGACCTTGTGAAAATTCTTAAAAATCCGAACAATCCGATCATCATAAGTAAGAGACTTGACTTCAGGTCTTACGGAATCGATATTGTCTTTGAGGATGCAGCCTTGGAAATGATTGCGGAGATGGCTGCAACTGAGAAAACAGGGGCCAGAGGACTGGTGAGCGCTATTGAGAAGGTCCTGATCCCTTTTGAAAAGAAACTTCCTTCTACCAAAATCAGAAGATTTCTTGTTTCCAAAGAAGTGGTCATGAACCCGGAAAGCCAGATCGAGTATCTGCTTGAAAATTCAGACACCGAAGAAGTAAACCGCAGGTTTGAAAAACAGAAAGAAAAAGAGCGGGCGGATATCAAGGGATATATTACGGACAGGAATCCTGATTTTGCGGTCAAATCAGGCTTTGATCTGTATGAAAAACGAATGGATCTGATCGCAGAACTCTATATCGCTAATGTCTGCGATATTGATACGGCTCTGGAAGATTTTAAGTCCATGATTCAACAGGTAAGAACGGAAGAGGCCTCCCTGAAAGAAAAACTGGATATCAAAATATCGTTTGAAGACGGGTTTATCGACGAAATTATCAGTGTGGCCATCAAGACCGATCAGGAGCCGGGGCCTTTGACCTTTCAACTGGCACAAAAACTTGAATATGGCCTGAGGCTGGTGAAAGACCGCTCCAATGTAGATAGCTTTGCCTTGAATCAGGAAGCGGTTACCGATACGGAAAATTTTATCAATAACCTGATAAAAAATACCTATCGTGAAGAACCTGTACATGGTAGGGAAGACGAAAAATAGGGTGGGCGGGTATCCTATTTAAATTTCATGGTAGCCGATTTCAGATTGAGAGAACCCATTCCGCCTTATGACTCCATTCCTGCAGGGGTTCTTGAATAAGATACGTGGGCGGCCGGTTGGACGGAGTGGAAAAGTATCGGTCATTGGGATAACTGCCGGTCAACAGCCTGCATGACTTCCTCTACTTGGAGATCGTTCAGACAGCGACTGATTTCACTGCCTTCACAGCCCTTTTGCCTGCAGGGAAGGCAAGGCATATCTTTTTGAACCACCAGGTGCTTCGAGCCTCTGGGCGCCCAGGAAACAGGGGAAGAGGGACCAAACAGGGTTACTGAGGGAGTTCCCGCTGCGCCTGACAAATGCATTCCGACACTGTCTACTCCTATGAAAAGTCTTGCCTTTTTAATGACGGCACTGAGCACGCCTATGCTGGTTTTCCCCATAAGGTTAACCGTGGGGTGGACGCATTTTTCCGTGATTTCGGCCGATCTTTCCTTTTCGAGGGGGGCGCCTGTGAGAACGACCGGCAGATGATATTTTTTCTGTATCCAGTCTATGAGGTGCGCGAATTTTTCAGGGCTCCATTCTTTGTATTTCCAGAGAGAAAACGGTTGCAGGGCCACAAATGGGTCGTGTGGTTGCAACATCTCCGCAGCTAAAAGATCTTCTGCTTCCTTTTCCCTCTGCATGGGCGCCTCCATTTCCGGCTTATTATTTTCGGTTCCAAGCCCATGGTCCATGAGAAGGCCCAGGAGATAATCCCCCACATACTGGTCAGGGGTGTACTGTTTATGGGAAAGATGGGTGAAAAGTCTATTGCGCCAGCAGTTTCCGTTCTCTTCGAAAAAACCGAATCTCAAAGGCGCCCCTGAAAGAAACGATAGAATAGCTCCGCGGTCCCCGGTTCTCATGTCGATGCACAGATCAAACTGGAAATTCCGCAATTTTCGGAAGAAGCGCCCTTGGTGCAGGAACTGTTTGATCATTCCTCTTTTTCCCTGCTCAACGGAAATTGTGGCGTCTGCCCACGCACAATCATCGATCAATTCCCTGGCTTTTTCTCTGACGGCAACGACAATCCCCGCTTCAGGAAAATTTTCCCTCAAAGCCCTGATACAGGGAAAGGTCAGGACCACATCCCCTATATCTCCTAACTGAATGAGTAAAATGTTACGGATTCCGTCTTTTGGCAATGATGGTTTGTTTGGATCTTTCATCTTTTCGAATTTTGCGAGCGTTTGTGTTCATCTCTCGTAGTTTAGCATATTTCATGAATGACCCCCCTCCGTTCAGGGCGGAAATCATAAAGCCGTCGAAACCTTCCAGCACCCCCATTTCGAGGATATAGGTCCTCAGGAACATCCAGAGGCCATGGCTAAGGGGCGTCCACGACCCTGCACGTTTTCCCCGGGCTAACATGTCCCTGGCGGAGAGGGTGGAATAGGTTTGCATTTTGTTTACCAGATCGGAATAATTTCTGAAACTGTGATGATTGATGGTCAGGTTCAGATCCCGTGTGGTTCCATCGGTTATCCAGCGTTCATGAACCAGCCTGCTGTTGAATTGCCCCTGTTTACGGTTTACAAGCCGTATGATTCTGTCCGGCCACCATCCACAATGCCTGATCCAACGTTCATGGAAAAAATTCTTGCGAAGAAAGCTGTAAGCAGTGATAGACGGAACCGCATTGAATGGCATTTCAACAAGCTTTCCTGCCGTTTCCCGAGGAATCCGCTCATCGGCATCCAGTATAATGACCCATTCATTCCGGCATTGATCCACCGCAAATTGTTTTTGCCCTGCATATCCCCGCCATTTCTCCGTGATGACCCTGCAACCGGCGGTTCGGGCTATGTGAACCGTATCGTCCATGCTTCCGGAATCGACGACCACTATTTCATCCGCAAAAGAAAGACTTTCCAGGCACGGCCTGATCCGGTCTTCCTCATCCTTTGTAATAATGGCAATGGAGATAGGCACGCCTGTCTTCTGCTTATGGTGCATTTGCGGGTCGCTCTTCTGTGTGATTTATTCTTCCCCGAGAGGAATCGCCTGGAATTGGGCCGGCACTTCCATCTCGAATATTTCATCCGGTACAGGTTTATTGACCGTTGTCCGGTCGAAAACAAATAACAGCCTGGTTTTGTCTTTAGGACTGTTTACCACGATCTTCCTGGCATAAACAATGGTTCCTGTTTCGTTATAATCTGAAAAGAAAAGTTCCGCATCCGCCTTCATGAAAAAGCTTGAACGAGGATACGAATGCTTTGGATAGAAATCCACGGTCTGAATGTTTTCCTTTTTGCTGTTTATACAGGTGATTTGATCAGTCGTTGTTGCCGTAGTGTCGAAATGGGGAAGCAGAACAGGATATGCGCGAACGAAGGACCATATGATCGCCGGATCTATAGGTATCCCTAACATAGTGAAAGTTCCCCTTTTGCCTGTTTTCCCCGTATAGAATTTTTTTTCTGAAAACGAAAGAATCTTTATGGTGGATTCCGTCATGAGGATATGGAGAAGAGGACGTCCCCAGGGATGGGTAATCTCAATTTTGATTCTGAATGGATCCAACGTCCCTATGATCAGCGTGCTCAGTTCGGTTCCCGCGTCCCATTCTCCAGAGGACACTTTTCCCGAGGAAACAATGGTTTGTACGGCTTTGCCCTGCCGGTCCATGGCCTGGTGGAGCTTTTCAATGGCGTTTCGGTCCGGGGTCTTGGGCTTTGATGGTATGGGTACCTGTGCGCAGGATTGGAAGAAAACAAGGACTACGACCCATACGACGGTTTTTGCAATCAGATCGGGTTTGGTGTTCTTCAATTGTTTTTCTTCAATTGCAGGTTTACCGCCTTGATCTTGTTCTTCACCCGATTCTCATCAGGATGTTTGAGGGAGAGGGCCTTTTCGTAGGACGTGAGAGCCTGTTTGTATTTCTTTTTTTTCGCATATACGTCGCCAAGGTGTTCCGAAATGGTAGGATCATCCCCCGTCAGTTCGGCCGCCCTTTGAAGATGTTTCAGCGCCTTGTCATAGTCACCCTTCTGAAAATAGATCCACCCCAGACTGTCTATGATGTATCCGCTTTCCGGTTTGATTTTTAACGCCTTCTGAACCATCTCCATGGCCTTATCCAGCTTGATCCCCTGTTCCGCATAGGTATACCCAATGTAATTGAGGGCATCAGCGTTCTCCGGTTCTATCTCAAGCACTTCATACATTTTTCTGAGACAGCTTTCCTTGTCTCCCTTCTTATCGAGGAGGATGGCCAGACGAAAAAGAAGATCCACATTCCGGTTGTCAATTTTCAGGCCTTCCTCTGTTACGGCAACGGCTTTGTCATAGTTCTCCATGGTTTCATAAACCGAAGCAAGCATCAGGTAGAGTTCGGTTCGTTTTTCGGAGACCGCAATGGCTTCTTCGAGGCTTTTTATGGCGTCATCATATTTCTCCTGGAGGTTAAGAATGTGCGCCATGTGGATACTGGCCTCAACGAAATAATCTGTTTTCGGCTTGATTGTTTTGAACTCGGACAGGGCCGTCTCCAGGTCGCCCTTTTCTTCGTATGCTGTGGCCAAATAGAAGCGGGATTTATTATCATTGGGCCAGGCAGAGACGATCAGTTTGAGTTCTTCAATGGATTCATCCAGTTTTCCGTGCCTCAGATAAATCAGTCCCAGGGCCTGTCTCTCGGGTGTTCCAGGCTTGGACTGGTTCTGAATGTTCTTCACTTCGCCGGCCGCCTTATCGTCCTGCCCCAGTTTAAAGTAGACCTCCACCAGACGTTCCCTCGCCTGATGGTTGTCCGGATACAGCGCCAGCAGCATTTCATAGGTATGGGCCGCTTTCTCGTATTGATTTGTCATCAGATAGAGGGTCCCTTTATCAAAAAGGGCGGGCTCCAGGTGTTGATTGAGCTCGAGGGTGTCGTCAAAGGACTTCTCCGCTTCCTTAAAGCGACCTAATTCGAGATAAATCCTTCCCCTGTAATAATGGCCTATGACCAGTTTCGGGTTTTGTTTTAAAAGAATGTTCAGGCACTCAAGCGCCTCCGTGAGTTGTCCCTTTCTCACCAGTATGGTCGAAAGAAGCAGCCTTATTCTTTGGTTTTCAGGATCACTTTTGAGGATTTCCCTGTAGTGTTCAATGGCCTGGTCATCATTGCCGGTAAGTACATACAGGTCGGCCAGAACGGTTATGCCCTCCGGATCTTTTGGATCAAGACTGACCGCTTTTTTGGCATAAACCAGTGCTTTCTGGTATTCCTTCATGCTTTTCAGCAGGGTAGCCATTTTGATATGGAGAAAGGCGGATTGGGGGTCATTCTTAATGGCGGATTCCAGGTAGTTTTGCCCTTCCGTGTATTCTCCTTTTTCAATGGCCAGGGAAGCAAGCATGAAATCGTTATAGGCCTTTTGTAAACTATCTCTGGCATATTCATTGGAGACAGGGACTTCCTCAATGAAGTCCGTTTCTCTCGCGGGCGCCGGCGATTTGAGTGTTGAACATGCCGGAAAAACGAACCCTGCAAAAATGAGGAAAAAAATGATTGCCATTGTCGGATGTTGCCGCCCTGTCCTTACAGTGGAATTCCCGTGCGGATTTTTGAATAATAGGGTTTTCTGTTTCAATCGTTCTCCAATCATTTCAAGAAATCGGAATACTGTTCTTCAAAACCAGGAATGTCGTCCTTCAACCATTTGGTGATATTTTTTGTAATCTTTTCCTGGATTTGTCGTATTCTCTCCCGTGAGATATTGTATTTGTCGCCAAGATCCTGCAGCGTCAACGGTTTGTCCGCCATGATGCGATTATCAAAGATATCCGCTTCCTTGCCCGAAAGTGTTTTGCGAAATTCCAACAGGCTGTCTTTGAGGAGATTCCGGCTTTGATTTTCGGACAACTGTTCATCGACGGCGGTTGCCGGATCAGGAAGAAAGGAATCAAAAGCCTCTTTTGAGTCATCTCCCACCGGTGCGCTCAGAGAGACCTCCCATCCTCCCAGCCTTTGACTCATCTCGATAACTTCTTCCTCTTTCACGTCGAGCCTCTCGGCCAGCAACTTAGGCTCGGGTGCGAAACCCTGCGAAATCAACCGGTCTCTTTCCTTTGCGAGGTTGAAAAAAAGCTTGCGCTGACTCTGGGTTGTCCCGATCTTGACCAATTTCCAATTATCCATGATGAACTTGAGGATGTAGGCTTTGATCCAGAATGATGCATAGTAAGAAAATTTGATCCCACGGTAAGGATCAAATTTTTTGACTGCCTGTAATAGACCCAGATTGCCCTCCTGGATAAGATCCAGAAGGTTCTTTGTCCAGTATCGATGAAAATCCATCGCTATCTTAACCACCAGCCTCAAGTTGGAGGTGATGAGGGTGTAGGCGGCCTTTTCATCATTTTCTTCTCTGGCCTTAATGGAAAGTTCCTTTTCTTCCTCTCTTGTAAGAAGATGGTATCTCTTGATTTCAAGGAGATACAGCTGAAGGGGGTCATAGGGAACCAGAGAGGTTTCTCTTGGAGGCAGTGCAGGCGCAAGGTCCGAACTGTCCAATGTCAGATCAGTGTCTTCATAGTCTCGTTGTTCTCTTTCCCGATCGGATATGTTCGTGTCTTTTGTCATTTATCCACTACAATCTTCATATATCGTTTTTTGCCGGCCCTCAGCAGCAGGCAGTCGTTTTCCAGATTCTGCAGATCAACAATCTGGTCGAAAACTTCCACCTTCTTCCCGTTTATGTATCCCCCGCTCTGGGAGATGAGCCTTCGCGCAGCCCCGCGACTGTTACAGAGACCCGAAATTTCAAACAGAATAAAGGCTGGTATTCCCGCCCGCATCTCTGCTTCAGGCACTGTATGGGAGGGGATTGATTCAGCGTTTGAGGTTGTGTCCGATCCAAATAATTGTTTGGCGGCTTTTCGAGCCAGATCCGCTTCAGTTTTACCATGGCACAGGCAGGTGGCTTCATATGCCAGCTTTTCTTTCGCTTTTCTGATATCCGAGCCGGGGGCCCTGCATAAATCGCCAATCTGGTCCATTGGAAGGAAAGTGAACAGGGATAGGAAACGTTCCACATCGCGGTCGTCCTGGTTGATCCAGTATTGGTAATATTCGTAGGGGTTTGTGAGCTCGGCATCGAGCCATACAGCGCCCTTGTGGGTTTTCCCCATTTTGATTCCGGAAGAAGTTGTCAAAAGGGGAAAGGTCAGGCCGTGAACCGTTTCTCCATCGAGACGCCGTGTAAGATCGGTCCCGGCGAGGATATTTCCCCACTGATCATTTCCTCCCATCTGGAGCCGGCAATCATAGTGTTTAAAAAGGTGCCAGAAATCGTAGGCCTGGAGAAGCATATAATTGAACTCAATGAAATTGAGGCCTTTTTCCAGTCTTGCACGATAGCTCTCGGCCGCTAACATCCTGTTTACGCTGAAATGCCGGCCGATGTCTCTGAGAAAATCGATATAGCTCAGTTTGGTGAGCCAGTCGGCGTTGTTCAACATGAGGCCGTCCTTTTCCCCAAAGTCGATGAATCGGGACAGCTGTTTTTTGAGCCCCATGGCGTTTTGATCAATCTGTTCGCGGGACAGGATCTGCCGCATTTCTGTCTTTCCGCTCGGGTCTCCCACAAGCCCCGTTCCGCCCCCGATCAGGGCAATCGGCCTGTGCCCTGCCTTCTGCATATGCGCCAGGGACATGATTGGAACCAGGCTGCCCACGTGCAGGCTACTGGCTGTTGGATCAAAGCCGATATAGCAGGTTGTGGATTTTTTAAGCAGTCGCAAGACCTGTTCTCTATCCGTTACCTGTTCAACAAAGCCTCTTTCTTCAAAAATATTGTAGACGTTTTCCAATTTAGTTGTTTTTATTCCTCCGCTCATATCCTTCAGGGATGCTAAGCCTGATGACCTGTCCCTTTTTCCCAAGGGTCTTCATGGCCGTTCCTTCTAATCCAAGCTCGACCCCTCCTGCATTGCCTATCAGTAGTTCAAAGCCCTTTTCGGCGGTCCATTCAGGTTTGCTCCCGGGTTGAAAAACATAGTCTTTTGGTTCCCTGTCATCTACAAAAACTCTGATCCATGTCCTTTCCTTGACATTCGCCTTCAGTAACAGGCTTTTCTCAGAAGGACCATTGGAAGAGGGAGGAGGGGCGGCAACCACTGTTTCATCAGGCGGGGAATCTGCTTCGGAAATCTGTGCTGTTCCGGATGGGATCACAAGGGATTCCTCCGGCTGCTCGGTCTTCGGTTCCGCTATTTCAATCTCAGGACTCTTTTTAAGGACGCTGTCTCTTGAAGAAATTGCCGGCTCTGTCGGTATCGTTGTCTGATCATCGGTGGAAACCAGCTCTTTGCTTTCAAAGATTTTGTCGGCTTTCTCTACTGGTGCAGGGGAGGAGTCCTCCGTGACGGCATTTCCGGCTTTCTTTGAGATTCTGTCCCAGATCTGTTCTCCATAAGTAAACAAAAAGAATAGCCCGGCCAGGAGAATGAGCGCTGAGAAGATATACAGAACCTTCTCTTTCTTCCTGCGTGCCGGTCTTCGTTCGATTTTCGGCGGACTATCCGTATCTTTGCTGATTTCCAGATAGGCATCTGCCACCACATTCTCATCCAGGCCTAAAGAGCGGGCATAGGATCGGAGAAAACCTTTAACAAAAGCGGAAGAGGGGAGCAAATCCCAGTTTTCCTCTTCAAGCGCCTGAAGAATATGCGGCCTTATCTTGGTTGTCTGTGCGATCTGTTCACGACTGAGGCCCATCTCCTCCCTCTTCCCCTTTAAAAGGGGGCCAAGTCCCGTGTTATGGACGCGGTCAAGGGGACTCGAATCTCCCACAGTCAATAGCTGGTCTCTGTATGTATTCATG
>DUZB01000039.1 GCA_013349725.1 Deltaproteobacteria bacterium
TCGTCATTCGTCATTCGTCACTCGTCATTTGTCACTCGTCATTTGTCACTCGTCATTCGTCACTCTTCACTCAACGGTTCCCTTCAACCCTATCTCTTCGGCTACTTCCCGCATACCCATGATGGTTTCAGTAATCAGTTCCGACAATTCCATCCCTAACAGGCTCGCACCTTTCTCAATAATCGATCTGTCCACGCCGGCCGCAAATCGTTTGTCCTTCCATTTCTTTTTCACGGATTTGGACGTCAAATCCAGTACGCTTTTGGATGGACGCACCAGGGCCGATGTTGCCACAAGTCCCGTCAGCTCATCGATGGCATACAGGTACTTTTCAAGCAGGGTCTGCGGTTCTGCCTGGGAGCAAATCCCCCATCCATGGCTTATCACCGCTCTGACGTATTTTTCGGGCCAGCCTCTTTCCGTGAGGATCTCCTCACTTTTCAGGCAGTGCTTCTCGGGAAATTTCTCATAATCAAGGTCGTGTACCAGGCCGATAACTCCCCATTCTTCTTCATCTTCCCCCTTGAGCCTGGCGGCATACCGCATGACCCCTTCCACGGCAAGGGCGTGCCGGATCAGGCTGTCGCTCTGATTGTACTCTTTCAGAAGGGCGAAGGCCTCTTCTCGTGTTGGAATTTCGGACATGAGCGCAACTCCTTTTACACCTTTTTCGTGTCTGCGTCTGTCTGTGCGGGTCTGTGGCTGATTCCTATGGTTTTGTTCAGCTTTCCGAAATCCCTCGCACCACCGATTCCGCTTCCCCTATAATCCTGTCAAAGAGTTCTTTCACGGTGGGAATGTCATGCGCAAGCCCGATCCCCTGGCCACAGGAAATGACCCCCGCGTCCAGATCGCCATCCCGGTACATTTTCTTTGCCTTTTCCCCCGCAGCAATATTGATGATCTCGGGGAGATTCGCCTGGCTCGCCTCCAGCTCCGCACATTTTTTAGCGGCCCCGTTGTTCCATACCCTGTGAGTGGCGCCTATGGATCGCATGATCAGCATGGTATCCAACTCGTCGGCGCCTACAAGGGCGTTCTTGAGGGCATCGTGGATCGGGGCCTCCCGGGTAACCAGCAGGCGAGTACCCATGATCACCCCTTTTGCGCCAAGGGCAAGAAGGGCCGCGAGTCCTCGGCCGTCGGATACGCCCCCGCCCCCTATGACGGGAACTCGGAGGCTTTCCACGACCCTTGGAACCAGGACCAGCGTCCCCACATCCAGTTTCCCGGTGGCGCCCCCGTTTTCATACCCCACGACGGTCACAATGTCGGCCCCCATCTCCTGGACCTTCAGGGCATACCGGACTCCCACGCACTTATGCATCCAAATCAGCCCAGCCTCCTTGAACCGGGCACACAGGTCGGCCGGCGCCGAATGCCCGGATGTCTCGACAATTTTCACCCCTTTGTCCAAAAGCACATCAAGGTAGTCGTTGTTGTCAATGGGCCGCATCATGGGAAAGAGATTGAGATTCACCGCAAAGGGCCTGTCTGTGAGGTCAAAAAGCTGATCCAGCGCTTCCGCGAAGGTCTCGCGGGTCTGATAGATGGCGGAGGCAAGCACTCCCAGCCCGCCCGCATTGGAAATGGCGGCAGTGAATGGGGAGGTGGAAATCCACATCATGGTTCCCCCGACAATCGGATACTCAATTCCCAGCATTTTGGTAACAGCGGTCTTGAACATAGGTTGCTCCTTAAAAACGGTTACCGGTTGCCTATTTCCCCATCAACGCCAGAGGGATCAGGGATTTCCCTCTTTTCTGGGCCAGTTCCATGATGGTCATCTGCGCCATTGCCGGGGGTTCCCTGCGTTCCTCTTTCGGCTTCGCCCGAAGTTTCATGGCCTCCGTCGCACAGGTGGAGACGCAAAGGCCGCAACCGATGCAGCGATCCAGATTCACTTCGGCCACTTCGTTGTCACTGATGGTGATGGCATGCATCTGGCACCGGTCCAGACAGACTTCGCAGGCAACGCAGAGATCAGGGTCTACCTCGGCAAAATAATTGGCGATCACAATTTCCACGGGTCTCGGGTGCCTGTTGAGCATCCGCAGCATCCCGCAACAATCCCCGCAGCAGTTGCACATCCCCCCGGGGTTCTGGGCATTGAACGGCTGCGGCACCAGGCCTGCCTTTTCACAGTCATCCAGGATCTCAATGGCCTCTTCCTGCGTAATATACCTCCCCATTCCCTTCTCCACATAATAGTCGGCATGGGAACCGGCGCAGATGCAGACTTCAACCGGCTTGTCACAAGCCTGGTCCAGCAGACCCTGCTGGACCCTGCAGATACATTTTGCTACGGCAAGCCTGTCTTTGGATTTGATAATCTCACGGGCGTCATCATAGGGAACAACGGGCCAGGCAACATCGATCGCCTGGTTTACCGGAATGGTTCTCATGGGGGCAATCTGTTTGGAGGTTTCGCCGGCAAAGGCCTCGTTGAAATAGTCGTCCATGAGCCGGGCCAGTTCACGATCCATGGTTTTCACCTGGTATTCATAGATGCCCACCACGTAAGGGGCGGCCCCGTATTTCGGGGAACCTCCTTTTCGAACACGAAAGATCAGCCCGTTTTCCGCCATCTCTTCCAGAAGGGTCGCCACATGGTCCGGGTCCCGCCCGGTACGTTTGGCCACATCGGACGGCGTCTCCATCATCAGGCTGAGCTGAAGGAACATCTCCGCCGCTTCCTCGGTAAAAAGCCTTCGAAGGATCTGGATCTCCACACCGGATTCGGTAGCCGGGTACCCAATGGAATACTGGTCCAGTTGTTCCCGCAACCTTGCATAAATATCTTGTGACATTCCTGCTCCAATTGTAACGGTCTAAAGTTTAAGGTTTAAAGTCTAAGATTCATGGTTCACGGTTATCCACATTCCGAATTCCGAATTCCGCATTCCGCATTCCTCAAGTTCCCATCTCCCACGAAGACAGGTATTTTTCCTGCTCTTCGGTCAATGTGTCAATTTCCACCCCCATCGATTTCAGTTTCAATCTTGCGATTTCCTTGTCGATTTCGGCGGGGACAGGGTACACCTGCTTTTTCAGGGACTTGTATGTCTTTGCCACATGTTCCGCCGACAGGGCCTGGTTGGCAAAACTCATATCCATGACGCTGGAAGGATGGCCTTCCGCAGCAGCCAGGTTCACCAGCCTGCCCTCCCCTAACAGAAAGATCCTGCGACCGTTCTTCAGGGTGAACTCATCCACGAATTCCCGGATGGTCCTTTTTCCCACGGAAGCCTCGGCTAATCCGGGAAGATCCAGTTCCACGTCAAAATGCCCGGAATTGGAAACAATCGCCCCGTTCTTCATGGTGACATAATGTTCCCCCCTGATCACGTTGATATCGCCGGTGAGGGTGCAGAAGAAATCACCAAGAGGGGACGCCTGGGCGATGGGCATGACCTGGAATCCATCCATGACCGCTTCGAGGGCTCGCAATGGATCCACTTCACACACGATCACATGCGCACCATGTCCCTTTGCCCTGGTGGCAACACCCCTGCCGCACCAGCCATATCCGCTTACTACGAAAGTGCTTCCGGCAATAAGACGGTTTGTGGCCCTGATGATCCCGTCCAGGGAACTCTGGCCGGTACCGTAGCGGTTATCAAAGAGATGTTTGGTATCCGCGTCGTTGACCGATATAATAGGAAATTGCAGTACGCCGTCCTTCTCCATACTCCGCAGCCGGATGACGCCTGTGGTGGTTTCTTCCGTTCCGCCGATCACGTTGGTCAGGAGCTGTTTCCTCGCTTCTTCGGATAACCCCTGCCCCCACTTGCTGACGGAAGGTTCCAGGTCTTCCCATTTCTTAAGGGCGATAAAAAGAAGACAACTGACCAGATCCGCCCCGTCGTCCATGGTCAGGTGGGGTCCGTGTTTGAGGGCGGAAAGGATATGGCTGTAGTAGGTGGCATGGTCCTCTCCCTTTATGGCAAAAACGGAGATCTCATCGTCGGCTACGAGGGAAGCCGCCACATCGTCCTGGGTGGAGAGCGGATTGGACGCACAGACCACCAAGTCTGCTCCGCCCGCCTTCAATGTCTTGGCCAGGGCCGCGGTTTCCGTGGTAACATGGAGACACGCGGAGAGCTTCAACCCCTTCAAGGGTTTCTCTTTTTCAAATCTCTCCCTGATAGTTCTGAGCACATCCATGCTCATCTCGGCCCATTCAATTCTGAGGCGACCCTTTGCCGCCAGGTTTATATCCTTGATATCATAATCCATATGTGTAACCTCACTATTAAAATCGGTTTCCGGTTTCCAGTTTCCGGTTTCCAGTTAAAAAGCACCGATAACCGGCAACCGCTGTTCTCGTTTACCTGTTTAACGAACTGTGCAACGACTGAAGCATTTCTGTTTCTTTTGACCGGTAACCGTCAACTGGTAACCGGTAACCGCTTTTACTTTATTGCCTTTTTCAGGCTTGCCACGGCATCTGTCTTTTCCCATGAAAACTCGGGGAGCTCCCGTCCGAAATGACCGTAATTGGTTGTCTTTCGGTAGATGGGTCGCAGGAGATCCAACCGTTCGATAATGGCCGCGGGTCTCAGGTCAAACTCCTTCTTCACAATTTCGGTGAGCTCACTGCTCGGAAAGATACCCGTACCGGAGGCGCCCACCATAACCGAAACGGGTTCCGCCCGTCCGATGGTGTAGGCCACCTGAATCTCGCAGTTGCGGGCGAGGCCTGCAGCCACCATGTTTTTGGCAATATAACGGCACATGTAAGACGCGCTGCGGTCCACCTTTGAAGGGTCTTTCCCTGAAAATGCCCCGCCTCCATGGTAACCGAATCCACCATAAGTATCCATGATGATCTTACGTCCCGTAAGGCCGCAGTCGCCCATGGGACCACCCACCACGAAACGCCCGGTGGTATTGATGAAATACTGGGTGTTTTGATCCAGCAGTCCCTCGGGGATAACCTCCAGGATCACTTTTTCGATAATCGCCTCCCTGAGGGTATCATAATCCACATCCGGGTTGTGCTGGGCTGCGATAACCACCGTATGAATCCTGGAAGGGACCCCATCCACATATTCCACGGTAACCTGGGACTTGCCGTCCGGCCTGAGCCATGGCAATTGCCCCGATTTCCTTACGTGGGCCAGTCTTTTTGTCAACCCATGGGCCAGGTAGATCGGCATGGGCATGAGGACATCGGTGTCCTGGCAGGCATAGCCGAACATGAGTCCCTGGTCTCCCGCGCCCTGTTCCTTGAAAAGGCCGGTACCGTCAACGCCCATGGCAATATCAGGGGACTGCTTGTCAATGGTGGAAAGAACGGCACAGGTCTCCCAGTCAAATCCCATGGAGGAATTCTTGTACCCGATATCCTTGATGGTCGAACGGACCACTTCAGGAAGGTCGACATAAGCAGAGGTGGTAATCTCCCCTGAAATCATGGCCATGCCCGTTGTTACGAGCGTTTCACAGGCCACCCTGGCCCTGGGATCCTGCCCGATGATCTCATCAAGGACATGATCGGAAATCTGATCGGCTACCTTGTCGGGATGTCCCTCGGTTACCGATTCAGAAGTAAATAAAAAGTTGGAAGGTCTCATACTATCTCCTTTCGTTCAGGTGTGGTTGTTAACATGAAGTTGTCTATCAGTCTGGTTTTGCCCACATGGACTGCAAGGACAAACAGAGTATTCTCTGAAAGGGTGTCCACATCGTCCAGTGTGACCGGGTTACACAGGTTCACATAGTCTATTTTTGTAAACGGGTAGCTCTGAATCAAAGAATAGACCTCTCTCTTTATAACGTCCGCCTTTTTTTCACCGCTCCGGACCAGTTCCACGGCCAGATCGATCGATTTCTTGAGGCAAAGGGCGGATCTCCTTTCTTCTTCGGAAAGATAGCTGTTGCGCGAGCTCATGGCCAGCCCATCCGGCTCGCGGTAGGTGGGCGCCCCAAGGATCTGAACGTCCATGTTCAGATCCATGACCATCTTGCTGATCACTGTCAGTTGCTGGTAGTCTTTCTGCCCGAATACGGCGATATGCGGCTTTACAATATTGAAAAGTTTGGCAACCACCGTGGTTACTCCATCAAAATGCCCCGGCCTTGAAAGACCGCAGAGATGCTGGGGAAGTTTCTCCACCCGCACAGAGGTCTGGCTGCCTTCGGGATATATCTCTTGGACAGAGGGCATGAAAACGATGTCCACCCCTACACTGTCGGCCTTTTCCAGATCGCCCTGTTCGTCTCTCGGATACTGATCCAGATCTTCGTTCGGGCCAAACTGCGTGGGGTTCACAAAAATACTGATGACCAGCCGATCTGAATGTTTGATTCCCGCGCGCATCAATGCCAGATGGCCTTCATGGAGAAAACCCATGGTGGGAACAAAAGCAATCGTCTGCCCCGCAGCTTTTACGCCATCGGACCACTGCTGCATATGTTGAACAGTCTGAATGATTTCCATTTTATAAATCCCAAACGAGGTTTCAGTGGTCAGGTTTCAGGTGTCAGCGTTGGCTTGTATACGGAGTCTGGTAACCGTCAACCGTGAACCGGCAACCGATTTACTTATCATTCCATTTCCTTCTTGTCAACAGCCAGTGCCGAAGTGAGGCACAGGTACTCGTCCATGGTCAGGGTTTCCGCGCGCCTTCCGGGATCGATACCGCAGCAAATCATTCCTTTCAAGAGGTCTTCCCTGGACCATCCCCCGCCGGAAATCCCCATGGAATTGAGAAGCGTTTTTCTCCTGTGAGAAAAGGCGGCCTTTACGGTGCTGCTGAAACAGTCATCACAAAGAGCCCTTTTAGGGTAAGGTTTTTCAAAATCAAGCGCAACCACCATGGAATCGACACCGGGCCTTGGGAAAAAGGCCCTTCGGCCGACTTCCAGAACCGGTTTCACGCTTGCGTGATACTGGATAAAAAGAGTCATGGAGCCGTAATCCCGGTTGCCGGGTACGGCGGTTAAACGTTTGGCCACCTCCCATTGAAACATCAAGACCGCTTTGGCAATACCTCCCCGGTTTTCCATGAGCTTTTTCAATACCGGGGAAGAGATGTTGTACGGTAGATTTCCCGCAACCTGAATCTTCGTGGAAGGCGCCGGTTGGATGCCGGCGAAATCAAAAGAAAGGATATCTTCCTGCACCAGCGTTACATTGGGGATTTTCAGCCGGTTCAACTCCCCTTTCAGCGAATCCACCAGCCTCCTGTCTTTTTCCACGGCAACCACATGGCCCACAAACTTGGAAAGAGGCAGCGTCAAGGCGCCTAAACCAGCGCCGATTTCAAGGACGGTATCCTGTCGGGAAAATCCGGTCGCCGCAATGATTCTTTCAATAACGACAGGGTCAACAAGAAAATTCTGCCCTAATTTTTTATTGGGACGAATTTTCATGGAATATCTCTTTGCGCAAGCCGTATCCGGTTTCTCTGCTCCCGCCGCAGTTCCCGCCAGACCTGTATTCTTTTAAAGAGTACAAGGAAAATAAAATAGGAGGGAATGGCGGCAACGGTTCCCATGATCAGCCCGCCGACGAGGAATGTGACCCCCATAAGGCTTCCGGAAGAAATGATTTTCTCCACAATCACCATCGATTCTTCGCCGGACCGGACGGCCTTCATTATCGATGAAAACAGGGCCTCCTGCCCGGTGAAACCCAAGGTGGAGGCGCCGATTTTATAACTGAAGTAATAGAGAAAATACCAGTTTAAAGGATTGCTGATCCACGTTCCCAAGGCTGCGGTAATCTTGCTTCCTTTAAACAGAAGCGCCAGAGCTAACGCAAGGGCCATCTGGAAGGGCATGATCGGCATCATTCCGGTGAAAATTCCAAAAGACATCCCAAGGGCGAGCTCATGGGGATTGCCTCTCAAACGGATGAATCGAAGGTAGTAGTATCTGAGCAGTCTCTTTGGTTTCAACACGAGTAATTGACTTCTTCAATGGGATACCTGGACCGTACATCCAGGGACAGGTCGCCGGTTAGCCCCTTCAACAGTCGATGATAACCGGCCGCTGCAATCATGGCGCCGTTATCGGTGCAATATCGGGGGGTTGGATAAAAAGATCGGATCCCTTCCTTGGTAGCCTCAGCGGACATCCTTGTACGCAGGCGCCCGTTGCATGCAACGCCACCCGCCACTACCATGGAGGCAACCCCTGTTTTCCTGGCTGCCATGATCGTCTTGTGCACAAGGACATCCACAACAGATTCCTGAAAGGAGGCAGCAATGTCTGCAAGGCTTATGTGGCGAAATTCCTCCTCATGGCTATTCCTTTCTTTCCATTTTTTCATGTAGAGGGAAACCGCCGTTTTCAGCCCGCTGAAACTGAAATCAAGGGAATCTTTCTTCAGGTAAGCCCTGGGGAATCGGATCTTGTCGTGGTCTCCTTCCATGGAGATTTCTTCTATGGCGACCCCGCCGGGATAGCCAAGGCCGGAGATCTTGGCCACCTTGTCGAAGGCCTCTCCGGCCGCATCATCCACGGTCTGCCCCATGGCTGTGTATTTCCCGTAGTTTTCCACGTGATAGATGTTAGTATGTCCCCCGGAAACCGTTAATGCAACGAAAGGGAATTCCGGCGCTTCTTTTTCAAGAAAAATGGAGAGGATATGCCCTTCCAGATGATTGATGGGAATGAGAGGCGTTCCCTTCGAATAGGCCAGGCCGGCCGCATAATAAAGCCCCACCAGGAGGGACCCCACCAGCCCGGGACCTACCGTCACGGCAATGCCGTCCAGCGAATCCATTGGCGTGCCCGCTTTCAGGAGGGCTCCCTCCACAACGTACATGATGTTTTTTATATGTTCCCGGGATGCCAGTTCCGGCACAACCCCGCCATGGGGACGGTGTATGCCGATCTGTGACTGTACCACACTGGAAAGGACTTTCCTCCCGTCCACCACCACGCCCGCTGACGTATCATCGCAGGAGGTATCGATGCCTAAAATGATCTTCAATCTGCAACATCCAATCCGAAGGCGCTATGCAGAACACGCACGGCAAGTTCCGTATATTTTTCCTCGATGATACAGGAGATTTTAATTTCGGAAGTGCTTATCATCACGATATTGATATTTTCCTTCGCCAGGGTCTCAAACATCTTTTTGGCCACACCGGCATGCGTCCTCATTCCCACGCCTATGATCGATACCTTGGCGATATCTTCATCACCCAGGACTTTTTCCGCCCCGATTTTTTCCGCCACCGCACTCACAAGCTTCATGGTTTTGTAAAAGTCCGCCTTGGGCACCGTGAAAGTCAGATCGGTAAAACCATCCTGACTGGTGTTCTGTACAATCATATCCACCACAATGCCTGCCTTGAAAACAGGTTCAAAGATCGTGGAAGCGATTCCCGGACGATCAGGAACCTTCGTGATTGTCACCCGGGCTTCATTTTTGTTGTAGGCCACCCCTGTTACGACCACTTTTTCCATATCTTTTGTTTCAGCCACCACCATCGTACCCCTTTCTCTGGTAAATGTTGACCTTACATGAATCGGAACATTAAATTTCTTTGCAAATTCCACGGAACGGATTTCCAGAACCTTGGCGCCGAGGCTTGCCATTTCCAGCATTTCGTCATAAAAGATAAAATCCATCTTGCGGGCTTTGGGACAGACGTTGGGATCCGTTGTGTACACACCGTCAACGTCCGTAAATATTTCACAGACATCCGCATTGAGGGCTGCCGCCAACGCGACAGCCGTTGTATCAGATCCCCCTCTTCCAAGGGTGGTGATATCCCCGTGGCCATCGAGCCCCTGAAATCCTGCTACGGTGACGATCCGGCCCTCGTTCAGGTTTTTGATGATTCTGTCCGTATCAATATTGTGAATTCTGGCCTTTCCGTAAAGATCATCCGTATGGATGGCCACCTGAAAACCCAAAAAAGAACAGGCCTCAAGGCCCAGGGACTTTACGGTCATTGCAAACAGCGCGACACTCACCTGTTCACCGGTGGCCAGGAGGACGTCCAGTTCTCTCGGGTCGGGGTCAGGGGTTATCTGGGAGGCCAGTTTGATGAGGCCGTCTGTCTGTCCTGCCATGGCGGACAGGACCACCACCATCTGGTTGCCCTCTTTATGGGTTTCTATCACTCTTTCCGCAACGGCTCTGATCTTTTCTACACTGCCGACAGACGTTCCGCCGTATTTCTGTACAATAATCGCCATAGTTAGTCCTCAAAAAAAGCGGTTATCGGTTGCCGGTTGCCGGTTACCGGTTTTTTTCAACGTGAACCGTGAACTGGGACCCGTAAACCGCTGCTTATGGGTTACCGGCGTGTTCTTACCGGCAACCGTCAACTGGAAACTGGAAACCGCTGTTCCCCATTTCCTCCAATATACTCCCTGCCCTGACATGGTCTCCCGAAAAAGTAAACTCCCGCAAACAATCATCCAGGATAACAATTTCAATGGCAATTTTCCACTCGGGCAGGATTTCCGGCCATCGATCCGCCCATTCCATCACCGTTACGCCATCCTCGTAGAGATACTCTTCAAGACCGGCGGAAAGGAAATCGGAAAGTTCCCCAAGGCGGTAAACATCCATATGAAAAAGGGAGCATTTCCCCTGGTATACGTTGACGAGCGAAAAGGAAGGGCTGACCACAACCGTTTCGGCCGGCACATTGAGCCCCAGGGCGATCCCTTTTGTAAACCAGGTTTTTCCACTGCCCAACTCACCTGTGAGGGCAACCACATCCCCTTCCGCAAGCAGAGCGCCCAGCTTCCGGCCCAGTTGAATCGTTTCTTCATCGGAATTGGTTATAATAGCAAAGTTCTCTTTTTTCAAGTCACAAGAGTCCTGATAATGTCCGATTTTCCGATGATTCCAACCATCCGTTTTCCTTTCATGACGGGGAGGGTGTAGATCTTCTTTTCTGTCATGATCGTGGCTATTTCGTCAATGGGGGTTGTTTCATCCACGGTGACCGGTTTCGGGGTGTAGAGTTCTCCAACGGTGGTTGCACTGATCCTCTCTATCTCTTTTTCCATCTTCTTTGGTCTTTCAAGGACGAATACGGCATCAAAAAGTGCAAAAACCGTGGGGATGTGGAGTTTTTTGTTATTACGGATGAGATCGGTTTCGCAGATAATTCCGATCAAAACTCCGTCATCGTCAACGACCGGAACCCCATTGATATTTTTTTTGTAAAGAATTGTCGCAAGGTCGGTCAATAATGTTTCTTTTTTAACCGTAATCACATCCGTGCTCATAATATCGCTTGCATTCAACATACGCATCACTCCTGTTTAGAATTCTTTTACAATCTCTATCATTTTCCTCACTGCATTTTCAAAGCCAGTCAAGATGGCCATGGCTACAATGCTATGTCCGATGCTGTATTCTTCGATCAGGGGAAGCTCCCTGAAGCGCTTGATATTGAAATAGTTGAGCCCGTGGCCTGCGCTTATGCGAAGGGAGAGGGCGGCGGCGGATTCGACGGACATGGCAATCTTTCCGAAACGTTGCACTGTTTCTTCTTCTGTTTTTGCTTCAGAGTAGTGGCCCGTGTGGATTTCCACAATATCCGCTCCGCACGCGTGGGCAGCCCGTATCTGTTCAGGATCGGGATCCACGAAAAAACTGACCTGAATGCCCGCATTTTTGAGCCGTTCGGCAACGCTCAGGTAGAGTTTCGGTCTGCCCTTCACGTCTAATCCGCCTTCTGTCGTCAGTTCTTCCCGTTTTTCAGGGACAAGAGTAACCAGGTCGGGCCTGGTTGTTAGGGCAATCTCTACCATTTCGTCTACCGCGGCCATTTCCATATTCAGCCTGGTTTTCACGATCTGCCTCAGCAGTTGAAGATCCCGGTCATGGATGTGTCTTCGGTCTTCGCGAAGGTGACATATGATTCCATCAGCACCCGCGATTTCCGCAAGGCCGGCGGCCAGGACCGGATCGGGTTCGTTTATCCCCCTTGCCTCCCTGACAGTAGCCACGTGATCTACATTTACAGCCAAACGCGCCATAACAATTACTCCTCCATATTTATCCTGCATCAAACAGGTTATTCCGTATCCTATCCATATTAACTGGTAACCCATTTGAGATTCAGAGAATCCATTCCGCCATAAGGTCTTTTTTGACTCCATTCATGCCAGGTTTTTTCAATAAGATACGTTATTCCACTCCACACTTTTCACGGGCTTGGTTCTAATTTCGCCCACCTGATCCAATTAGTCGAGAGTACATTCGGAAGGTCATAATCTTAATCGTAATCATAATCTTACTCTTTTACAGCCTGTTTTAGAGCTGCCCGATTATGATTACGATTAAGATTATGAGTAAGAAAATAAATCTAATGGACCGCGTTAGAACCAATCCCCTTTTCACTCTTCATTCTTAAATCCTATAAGCGCCAGCAGCCTCTTTTCCATTCCTTCCATCAGGAGGGCTTCCTCCTCGTTCTTTTCATGATCATAACCAACAAGATGCAGCACGCCGTGAACAAGAAGGGTTTCCACTCTCTGCTGCAATGTTTCCCCGAACTCCATGGATTCCTGCTGTGCCCTGTCAAGAGAAATAACCACATCTCCCAGCATGGCGGATCGAAGAGTCAGACCCCCGTCCTCCGCTGCACCCGATTCATCCATGGCAAAGGCAAGCACATTCGTGGTCCCCTCTTTCGCCCTGTATCGGCTGTTGAGTTCGCTCATTTCCCGATCATCGGTAAAGAGGATGCTCAATTCTCTGTCATCGCAATCCAAGTCTTTTAAGACTTTCTCCATTTTCCGCTTTATCTTCCGCTCTTCTAATTGCGGAATCGGTTTTTGAAAGCTGATCTGTATCTCCATTCTTTCCCTTTTTTGAGACGTCACTTTTTTCTGTCCCGTTTCCTGCGGGTTCTTCTACACGGCCGGAGGCATTCTTGACGATCGGTTCCGGGTAAGCAATGCGGTGATGGAAAATGCCACTCAATGTCTGGTTGAAACTCTTGGCGATTTCATGGAGATCCTTTAGCGTCAATTCGCATTCATCCAACTGGCCGTCTGAAAATGCCTTGTTCATCATTTTCTGAACCATCCCCTGAATTCTCGCGGTAGTCGGATCCACAAGGGTTTTTGAGGCCGCCTGTATCTGGTCCGCGAGCATGACGAGCCCGGCTTCTTTTGTCTGGGGTTTAGGACCGGGATAACGAAAGTCCTCCTCTTCCACCTGAATATTTTTCTCTCCCTTTTTCTCGGCCTGATTCTTGGCCTTTTCATAAAAAAATGAGATAAGACTTGTGCCGTGATGCTGTCGAATGATCTCTATGATCTCTTTTCCCAGTTTGAATTTCCTTGCCAGTTCAACACCGTCTTTTACGTGGGAGGTCAGAATCAGGCTGCTCATGGAGGGCGCCAGTTTTTCATGTTTGTTTTCGCTGGTTCTCTGGTTTTCTATGAAATAAAGCGGCTTTTTTATCTTTCCTATGTCATGATAATAGGCGGCCACTTTTGACAATAGTGGGTTGGCATGAATGGCCTGGGCCGAGGCCTCCACCAGATTGCTGACGATGACGCTGTGATGATACGTACCAGGCGCCTGGACCATGAGTTCACGCAGGAGAGGTTGGTCCAGACTTGCCAGCTCCAACAGCTTGATGTCCGTTGTGTAGCCGAAGGTCATTTCAACCAGCGGCAGGATGCCCGTAGCCACGATTCCCACAAGAATCCCACCCATAAAGGCCGAACAGCAGGCCAACCCGGTTTCAAGTGTGAAAAAAGAACCGTACAGGGCCTCCAGGCAAAGGGCCATAATCATGTTGCAGAGACCCACCTTAAGGCCTGTGCGAATAAAAACGCCCCTTTCTCTGCATTGCGTTACGCCGGATGCCGCCACGAGAGAGCCGGTAAAAAAGTACACGAAGAAGCCGACACGTCCATCCACGATAAGGCAGGCCAGGACAGATGCCACGAGAGAAAAACTGGCTGCGACCCTGATTCCCTGGAATATGGAAATGAGCATGGCCCCACTGGCCACGGGAATGGCAAACAGCAGAACCCTGGGACCGAAGTAGTGGAACCCGCGGGCGATTTCGCCCGATACCAGGTCGAATGCAATAACCACCAGGAAGATCGTCAGGAGGGTTGCCAGAAAGAAATAGAGGTCTTTTGAAGAGGCCGCCGAACCTTCGGAGGCTCTGGTGAGCAGGCCAACGAGATACATGACGGCCATAAACAGCGTAATAAAGACGGCCATGGCAGGAAATCTGCCTAAAAAGTCATTTTGTTTCAGAAGTCTGTTTTGTCCGGAGATTTTCAGGAGGTGATCAGAGGTGATTCTTTCCCCCTCCCTCACCAGCATTTCGCCTTTTTTGACCATAAAATAGAATGGTTTTACCGATTTTTGGGCTTCCTCTTTTTTTACGGCGGTTTCCCGTTTGTTAAAGGTAAGGTTTGGTTTGATCAGCAGAAGAGCCATTTCCAGAGCAGTTTCTTTCAGTTGCAACGGCCGGATGTTACTCCCTTCGACTTCTCCCCTTTCCTTTACAAATTCTTCGGCGGATTTGACGTCGTAAAATTGGCTCAGATCTCCCACCTGTTTCTCTTTTCCATCTGCGATATCGTGCAGAATAATCCCTTTGCCGCTCTGGCTCATGAGGGTTCCCCTGTCGCCGACGACGCCGATCTTAAACACCTGGCTCACAAGACTCAAAAGAAAATTTTCCACATCCTTAGGGAAATCATATTGGATCAGAGTATCGATCAAACGGTCGTTATAGGGGATGGCCAGGATTTCAAAAAAACCGCTCTTGAAGGAATCCACGGTTTCCATGGTTTCGTCGGAAGCCTTCTTGGATGGTTCATCGGAAGCCTTCTTGGATGGTTCACCGTCAGTCTCGGGGGCATAGGAAAAATCGACATAAGCGGTCAGGTAATCCCGACCCAGCTCAAAGGCGTCTTTGATTCTTGAAGCGATGTTTGCTGCGGTAGGATCATAATCGTAGACGTAGAGTGCGGCTTTCATAGCATCTTCCCGATTCTTCTCCGTTAAGTCGGTATTCTCAACTAAAAAACGCCTGTCCGCCTTGACGTCGCGATCCGCAATATCCCCAAGCTTGTAGGCCTGCGGGCGGACAAGAATGCTCGGAAAAAGAAGAATTGAAAAAAACGCGCTCAGGGCAATCAGCGCATACCATCTCTTGGCCTCCATTCCCAACAGGATCGCCTTTTTTTCTTTCCGTTTCTTCTTTCTCAGTAAGGCATCCCTCTCTTTTTTCCCCAAGGACGTATTTGCCTTGAGGGATTTGGGAGCTGTTGTCTTAGATTTTCTGGTCATCATGCTGCGTTACCCGAACCGTTTTTCCCTTGTTCAACGTTTTCGTAAGCGTCGATTATTTCCTGCACAAGGGGGTGCCTGACAACATCGTCTCTCGAAAAGGCAACAAAGTGTATGCCCTCAATTCCTTTAAGGATTTCCCTTGCCTCAAGGAGCCCCGATATCTGGCCTTTAGGGAGGTCGGTCTGGGTGACATCCCCAGTAATAACGGCCTTCGATCGAAACCCAAGGCGCGTCAGAAACATCTTCATCTGTTCCGGAGTTGAATTTTGGGCCTCGTCCAGAATCACAAAAGAATCATTGAGTGTTCTGCCTCTCATAAAGGCAAGAGGCGCTACTTCAATCACTCCCTGGTCCAGGAGCTCGGAGGCATTTTCGAAAGGCATCATGTCGTGGAGGGCATCGTAAAGCGGCCTCAGATAAGGATTTATTTTTTCATAAAGATCCCCGGGCAAAAAGCCCAGGCGCTCCCCGGCTTCCACCGCTGGTCTTGCCAGGACAATACGGGATACTTCTTTTCGCATCAGAGAGGAGACTGCCATGGCCATGGCTAAGTAGGTTTTGCCTGTTCCTGCCGGTCCAATTCCAAAAACCATGTCAAATTTCCGGATACTCTCCACATATTTTTTCTGGTTTATGGACTTGGGGACAATCGTTCGCTTCTTGGCGGGAATGAAAACTTCCGTCTTGAATATTTCCTTCAGGTTTACCGAACTGTCGCTGCTCAGTATCCTGACTGCATAGCCCACATCGCTGGAATAAAGAGGGTATCCTGCCTTCAACAGGTCATAGAGTTGGGTAAGAACTTTTTCGGCGAGTTCGACCTCCCAGTCTCCTCCCTGGAGAAGCAGCACGTTGCCTCTTACGTTCAGAGAAACCCCGGTTTTTTTCGCAATAACGTTCAGATTCCCATTCTGTTCCCCGCAGAGCGTCTGCATCAGGGCCTGGTCGGGGAAATCCATTTTCCTGGAAATGTTTGTCATATCTTATTATTCCATCTCCCCATCTCTCATTATGCGGGCTTGGTCCTAACGTGGTCCATTAGATTTATTTTCTTACTCATAATCTTAATCGTAATCTTAATCGTAATCTTAATCGGGCAGCTCTAAAATAGGCCGTAAAAGAGTAAGATTACGATTATGACCTTCCGAACGTACTCTTTACTCATTGGATCAAGTGGGCGAAGTTAGAACCAGGCCCCATTATGCTCGTAGTATATATCCTCAGGGGCTATCCTGTCTATGGCCTTCTTGAGGTCGCTTACAGCCCCGCTCTCAAATTCAAAAGTTCGGGCAAT
>DUZB01000040.1 GCA_013349725.1 Deltaproteobacteria bacterium
ATGAAATCTATTCTGCCCGAAAAGGCATTATACCTTGAGAAATTGAAAAAGGGCAAATTCAACGTGCCTGATTTCATCTATGTGCCTGCAGCGGATTTCAAAAATGAAAAATTTGGAAAATTAGAGGAGTTCCTCAGCCGCCATCAGGAAAACTTCAAGGTGATTGCGAGGAGCGCCCACCCTCTTGAGGAGGACTTCAAGCCCGGAACATTTGATTCTCTTGAGACCTATGCCGATGTGGCCGGTATTCAATATGCCCGGAAGCGAATTATCAAACTGGGAAAAAGCGTAAGCAGGCTATCCATATTGCGGCAGCAGAAATTCAATCACGCACCGGAATTGGACCTGGACGATATGGGCGTTATTGTCATGCCTTTTATTAACGGGACGGCGGTCATGGCAAAAATGTTAGGGAAAACTTGGGAATTCGGTTACTGCCGGACCAGGTCGCACAAGGTGGAGAGCCTCCCCTACATTACAAAAACGCCTCACGACACGGGGCTTCTGGACATATCCGGAGATATTCAGAAATATCTTGGTTTCCAATGCGAGATCGAATACATCATATCGGGAGACGGGAAAATTCATGTGGTTCAGGCAAAGGACATCTCCCATGTGGAAACCCTGGAACAGAAGCAGAGTGAGAGGTCGGTCAGGTTAGATGGGATAAGGAGAATCAGAAAGAGGAGAAACTACCGTGAGCGCCCGGTCTTTGTAATGGACAACGCCGCTTTCTATATGAACATCATTGATCACTGTGAAAACATCGTGATGGGAAAAGAGCCATCCGGCTCCGGAGTGGTTGATGCGCTCAAAATGATTGCATCCTACGAATCCGAATTGGAGAATTTTGCCCTGAGAAATGAAAACTTCGCCATCCTGGGGCTGGCTATCGATGCGCCGGGGGATCTGTACCAGATTGCCAACCATTACCTTGATGAAACGCCTGCTTTACAGGAACAGCTCTCCCAGGCCCTGTATAATAACCTCTACAAACGGGACTATTTTATCTCAGAGGCGGACACCCTGATTGCCAGGGATGAAATCAGGATCAACCTGCGCAGCCATGAGGCATACGGCATTGCCACGGTACGTAACCCGGTCTGGTCAGTGTACTGGTACATGGACAGGGACGAGAGAGTAGTGGGGGAATTTCGAAATCTGGGATTCAAGACGGGGGACTGCATCGGCATCGACATTGACATGAAGGAAAAACCCACGGTCTATCGTTTATAGTTTTGGTTTTTTATGAATGAGGGCCTGGATTGCCTCCTTGTGCTCCCTGGTTTCGGATAGGAGCGCCAGTTGGGAAGACATATAATCCAGGTGTCCTTTCAGGTCGGATTTAAGGCCATCATAAAGAGCTCGTTTACTTGCTCTCAAAGAGGCTTCGGGCCACCCGGCGATTTCATCCGCAAACGCAAGGCTCTCTTTTTCCAGGGATTCTACAGAGACCACCCTGTCCACAAGCCCTAACTTGTGGGCCTCCTCCATCTTGACCACGCGTCCTGTAAGGATGATCTCCATGGCCCTGCTGAGCCCGATCAGTCTCGGCAGAAAAATGGCACTGCCGTCTCCCGGCGCCAGTCCGATGCGAACGTAGGTGGCACAGAAAGTGGCTCTTTCCGAAGCGATACGCAAATCACAGGCTAATGCAAGCCCGAATCCTCCCCCGAACGCCGGCCCATCAATAGAGGCGATGACCGGTTTGTCCAGGCCTTCCAGAAGGAGAGGGATTTTCTGCACATGGTTCCACAGATAGTCCTTCATATCCCATGATGCCAATTTCCCCCTGGACATCTCTTTGATGTCTCCACCAGCGGAAAACACATCGCCTTCTCCCCGGATAATAATGACTTTTATGCTTGGATCGTTGGAGGCATCTGTTAAAGCCAGATAGATGTCTTCGGCCATCTTCAGGGTAAAGGCATTTCTTATTTCGGGTCTATTCAGAGACAGGATGGCTACAGACGCCGATTTTCTGTAAAGGATGTTCAGAAGTTTCATGAATCCGGACGTCCTTTGTCTTTACTTGTTCTTTCTCTGAAGTTCAGTTTTACAGGGGTATGAGAAAGATGGAATGTATCCCGAAACTGGTTTATCAATAATCGTTCGTAAGAGAAATGCACCTTGTCCGGCCGGTTGACAAATATGGCAAATGTGGGCGGTCTGGTACGGGTTTGCGTTGCGTAAAAGAACTTGAGTCGTCCACTTCCAATGCGTGGAGGCGGATGCCGCTGGATCGTTTCCTGAAGTGCCCTGTTTAACGGCCCTGTTGTGACCCGGGTGGAAAATTCCGTGAACACCGTGTCTATTTTGTCGAAGAGTTTGATGACCCTTTCACCGGTGAGAGCAGAAAGATTCACGCGCGGCGCGTAAGAAATGAAATGCAGTTGCCTGTCTATGGCATTTTCCAGGTCGCGCCTCTTTCTGTCTTCCCCCTTGANCAGGTCCCATTTGTTGATGGCCAGAACCAGTCCCCGACCCTTTTCAAGGGCGTANCCGCAAATCCTGGCATCCTGTTCCGATACGCCTTCCCATGCGTCGATCAGGACGACAGCCACATGGCAGCGATCCAGGCTCTTGACGGCCTTGATCATGGAAAAGGTATCGATCTTCTCTTTTACCTTTCCCTTTCTGCGCAGGCCTGCCGTATCAACCAACACATACTCTTTCCCTTTACGGCGGAAAACGGAGTCCACGGTATCGCGTGTGGTTCCCGGAAGATCGCTTACAACCAGACGGTCCTGTTTCAATATCCTGTTTATGAGGGATGATTTCCCCGCATTGGGCCTGCCCAGCACGGCGATCCTGATCTGGTCCGGGTCCTCCAATTCATGGGCAGTCATGGGCAGGTCTTCTATGACGGCCTCCATGAAGGGAGCAATTCCGTATCCATGGGCTGCGGAAATCGGAAAAGGAGTTCCCATGCCGAGTCTGTGAAAATCGAGGATCAGGTGGTCATGTTCCGGACCGTCCACCTTGTTCACTGCGATAAAAACTTTCTTCTGGTTTTTTCTCAGGTAAAGAGCCATTTCCTCGTCGCCCGGGAGCAACCCCTGCCTCCCATCCACCATGAAGATAACCCTGTCGGCGTCTTCCACGGCCTTCCTCACCTGTGCCCTCACCTCCCTGAGCAGGGGATCCTGGCCGATATCTTCAAATCCGCCGGTATCCAGAAGGATAAGCGGTTTCCCGTTATAGGAGATCGCTGCTTGTATACGGTCTCTCGTTACTCCGGGCCGGTCGTCAACCAGGGCATATTTGGTTCTGGAAAGCCGGTTAAACAGGGAGGATTTCCCCACATTCGGTCTTCCGGCAATGGCGATTACAGGAGGCATGGTTTTTATGGTTCTCCTCGGACAAAGTCATTCTTCTAAAAGAGTTCGCGTGTATCCTATTCAAATTCCCTAGCGTCGGATTGCAGGTTCAGCTGAACCATTCCGCCATGAGGTCTTTTTCCATGCCGCAATCCGAAATTCTCTATCAGGATCTGCCGCCGGGCCCGTAATCGATGGGCGGAAGCGGAATGTCTTCGGCAAACAAGGTCTTGTCATCAATCTTTTTCATGACTGCCTGCGACATGGCCGACGTGTAAATATATCCGAACAGCTGATCGTTGTTCGCGGTGATCTTATACAGGGTTGGTGGAAAATTGACATTTGCGTCTAACCACTTCACAATGGTCATGAGAACGTTTTCATCCGTAACCGGTACCCATTTTTCATAGGTGATCGATCGCCCGTCTATCTTCGTATCGAACAGCAGTGCGGAAGGATTTTCAATCGACAGCCCGGCGTAGGAAATATTGTAGTCCTGCCAATGGGCGATGAGGTCCTTGACGTCAGTGCCATATTGGCCGGAGGCCACCCAGATCCTTGCATAGTTGTCAAAAAACGCGCAACCTTGAATAAAAGGCAATGTCAGAAACGACAATAGAAGCATTCTACCAAAATACTTTTTTATATGCATGGCAAACCCTCCTGGATTGATTTTTGTGTGAACCGCTTTAAAAGTAACAAGTGACTAATGTCCGATGCCCAGTAACCAATAACGAATAACCAGTGACCAGTGATCAGGGATTTTCGGCCGTTACCTGTTTTCCCGGCGATTTCCTCCATTCCCGCAATCTCTGAAGAACCACGTAGAGAACCGGGACCAGCACAAGGCTGAGGAAGGTTGCTGCGATCATTCCCCCGAATACCGCCGTGCCCAGGGAATGTCTGCTGGCTGCCCCGGCCCCTGTGGCCACCACCATGGGGACCACGCCGAGGATGAAAGCGAAGGCGGTCATGAGGATGGGTCGTAATCTCTCCTTGGAGGCATTGACGGCAGCCTCTACGATAGACATGCCCTGCATCCTCAGTTCCCTGGCAAACTCCACAATCAGAATGGCATTCTTGCTGGCCAGTCCAATCAACATGACCAGTCCGATCTGGCAGTAGACATCATTGGAGATACCCCGAATGTGCTGGGCGAGGAGCGCTCCGAGGATAGCCAGCGGCACAGCGAACATGACCATGAGGGGCATAATCCAGCTTTCATACTGGGCTGCCAGGAACAGGAACGCAAAAACCAGTGCCAGGGAAAAGATGTAGGGCGCCATTCCGCCGGCTTCAATTTCCTGGTAGGCCGTTCCCGTCCACTCATATCCGTATTCATCGGTGAGGGTTTTTGCGGCCATTTCCTCCATGGCCGCTATGGCCTGACCCGTACTATACCCGGGCGCGTTGCCCCCGTAAATGGAAATCGTTCGATACAGGTTGTAATGTTTAATGCTCTGAACACCACGTATCTGTTTTATTTTGACGAGGGCGCTCAAGGGAACCATACTCCCGTCGGCCGCACGAACGTAGAGTTTGCTGATATCTTCTTTTTGTGCGCGATAGGTGTCATCAGCTTGTAGAAAGACCTTGTAAACGCGCCCGAATTTATTGAAATCATTGACATACATGGACCCTAAAAAAGTCTGAAGAGTGGTGAAGATATCCGATATGGAGATCTGCAGGCTCTTGGCCTTGGTCCTGTCCAGTTCCACATAAAACTGGGGGTAATTGACTTCAAAGGTGGTACTCAAAGGGGTCAGAACCGGGTGGTTCCGCGCTTCATCCATCATTTTCTGGGCCACGGTTCGAAGTTCCGTCAGGCTGCCTCCCGTCAGGTCCTCCAGCTCGAATTCAAATCCGCCCGTTGTGCTGAGCCCCTGGATAGGCGGCGGTGGAAAAGGAATGACGATGGCTTCGTTAATACCGCCGGCGCCGGCCATGAAAGCCCCCATAATTCCATTCAGACTCAGTTGGGGAGTCTTTCTTTTATCCCATGGCGTGAGCATCACGAAGGCCGCCGCGGACGAGGGGTCCATAGCCGAGTTGAGGAGATTATAGCCGCCGATCATGACCACGCTGGAGATCCCGGGAGTCTCCTTTAAAAGGATTTCTTCGACTTTTGCGCAGACCTTTCCCGTTCTGTCCAGGGCGGTGCCTTCGGGTGTCTGGATCATCACCATGAAATACCCCTGGTCCTCGGATGGCACAAATCCCGTGGGCACAATCTGAAACATGTAGTAGGTGACGACAAGAAGGACAGCAAAGACCATGAGGACAAGATACCAACCCTTGATGAACCCGCGAACTCCCTTCAGATATTGGCTACGGAACCAGTCAAAGGCCTGATTGAATTTGCGAAAAAACCAGTTTGATTTTTTTTCTTCTTTTCGCAGCAGTACGGCGCAGAGGGCGGGACTCAGGGTCAACGCATTGATGGCGGAGATTCCCACGGAAAACGCAATAGTCAGGGCGAACTGTTTGTAGAGCTGCCCGCTGATCCCCGGCATGAAGGCCACCGGCACAAAGACGGACATCAGAACCAGCGTTGTTGCGATGATGGGACCGGTCACCTCATGCATGGCTTCTTTGGTGGCCTCTTTTGGCCCCAGGCCCTTTTCGGAAATGCAGCGGGAGGCATTTTCCACTACGATTATGGCATCATCGACCACGATACCGATGGCCAACACCAGTCCAAAGAGGGTCAGGGTATTAATGGAGAAACCGAAGGCTTTCAGGACGGCGAAGGTCCCCACGAGGGAAACGGGAATGGCGATGGCCGGGATGAGGGTCGCCCTCCAGTTCTGCAGGAAAATGTAGACCACGATGAACACGAGGAGCATGGCTTCTATAAGGGTCTTGATCACTTCCTTGATCGATTCTCGAACAAACAGGGTGGTATCGTAGCTGATGGCGTATTTCAGGCCTTTTGGAAATCGTTTGGAAAGCTTGTCCATGTTGGCGTATACGTCGTTGGCCACGTCCAGGGCATTGGCGCCGGGCAACTGAAAAACACCGATGCAGGCAGCCTTCCCTTTGTCCAGGTGGGCGAACCATCCATAGTTTTCAGCGCCCATTTCAACACGTCCCACGTCTTTGACGCGCACGACGGAACCATCGGGCTTCGTGCGAATAATAATGTCTTCGAATTGCCGGGGGCTTGAAAGTCTCCCCAAGGTGTCGATGGAATAGGTAAAGGCTTGTCCTGGAGGGCTCGGAGGATCGCCGATTTTTCCCGCGGCTACCTGCACATTTTGTTCCTGGACCGCACCGATCACATCCATGGCGGTCATTTCCAAGCTGGTCAATTTGTCGGGATTGAGCCACAGGCGCATGGCGTACTTCTTCTCTCCGAAAATCTCCACATTCCCGACGCCAGGGAGCCGGCTGAGGATATCCACAATATTGATAGAAGCGTAATTGCTGAGGAAAAGGTCGTCAAGGGTTCCATCCGGTGAATACAGGGAGATGATTACCACAAAGTCCGGCGACTGCTTTTGGGTGGTGATTCCATATTTACGGACATCAGCCGGTACCTGGGGCTGGGCCATGGTCACGCGGTTCTGCACATCCACGGCGGCGATGTCCAGGTCATACCCCACGTCAAAGGTCACGGTGATGTTGGAGGTCCCGTCGCTGGAGCTGATGGAGGTCATGTAGGTCATGCCTTCCACACCGTTGATCTGCTCTTCAATGGGGGTAGTGACCGTTTTTTCAACCACTTCCGCATTGGCCCCGGTGTAAGTGGCCTTGACCTGTACGGTAGGCGGCGTAATCTCGGGAAACTGTGCTATGGGGAGCAAAAGGAGGCAGACGGACCCTGCCAGAGAGATAACGATCGAAATGACACCGGCGAAAATGGGTCGATCAATGAAGAAGTCAACAAACATACGGTTTACCCGAAAAGATCGTCAAATAGTTGAGTTGTTGAGTCGTTGAGTTGGAAAGTAGGTGCATGAAATCAATCTCGCAAAAATCGGGACTATCATTTCTAATGTATCAGTTGTCCATGTTTCCCTTGAAGAGAGTGAATTGGAGTAACAAGAACGATTCGACCACTCAACTAATCAACCACTCAACGGGGTTTTACTCGAAGGTTCCTGGTTCGGGGAAGCGATCTTGGGCTGAACCACCATGCCGGGCCGCACGATCTGCAGCCCCTGCGTAATAACCAGTTCGCCTTCTTTCAATCCTTTCCAGATGATCTTCTGGTGGTCGTAAAGAAAACCTGTCTCAACCTCCCTCTTTTCCACCTTATTGTCTTTTCCCACCACATACACATAGGTTCCTGTCTGGTCTTCCGCAATGGCCTGTTCGGAAATCAGGGGGGTGTCGGGGACATTACAGAGAAAGAGGCTCGCCTGCACATAGATGCCGGGCAGCAGGGTCTCTTCCGGATTCGGCACAACGGCGCGCATGTTGATGGTGTTGGCTTTGGGGTCCGCCGTATTGTCAATGAAATCCACTTTTCCCTGGTAAGGGTGTTTTGTTTTGTCAGAGAGAATAATGTCTACCGGCGGGGCCTTTTCCTTTCTGTATTTGAGAATGGTCCGCAGGTCCTTTTCACTGGGGCTGAAGTAGGCGTAGATGGGGTCCAGTTGTACAATGGTGGCAAGCTTGGTGTCCTGGCCGCCGGCCCCCACAAGATTCCCCACGTTAACCAGGGTTCGGCCGATGCGGCCTTCCAGGGGGGAGTACATGGTACAGTAACCTAAGTTCAGTCGATTCTGTTTGATTTGAGCCAGGTCGGCCTTTACGGCTGCTGCGGCTTCTTTGGCTTTTGTCTGGTAGTCATCAAAAGACTCCCTGGTAATGTAGTCGTCTGCTACCAGTTGCCTGTAACGTTCCACCTGCTCGGTGGCAAAGGTGAGAGCGGCCTCATCCATGGCCAGCTGGGCGAGGCTTCTTTCGAGCTGTGCCTGATACGGGGCCTGCTCGATAACGAAAACCAGGTCTCCCTTCTTCACGTCATCGCCCTCAATAAACAGGCGTTTTTCAAGGAAACCTTCCACCCGGGCTCGAATATCCACGGTTTTAACGGATTCGGTTGTGGCTACGTAATTCAGGTGTACGGGGACCGTACGAAGAACCACTTTTTCCACGGTGACTTCTGTGGGTGGTGGTTTTGGCGCCTCCTCCTGTTTCTTTTTGCAACCCGGGAAACAAATCGGAAGCAGAAGCAGGAGTGCCATCGGCAGGGCGCCTATCCAAAAGGTTTTGTTTATGCGATTACTGTGCATGGGACAGCGTCTCCCTCTTATTATCATTTTCACGGGAAAGGGGCGTCTCCCTTGGTGGTTCCGTGGGCAGATCCGCCCCGATGGCATGAATAAGCTCTGCATAGGATGTGAAGAGATCCGTTCTTGCCTGCACTTTCCGCGAACGGGCGGAAGCCAGCGTGGTCTGAGCATTGAGCAGTTCGACGATCTCTGCAGCCCCCGCCCGATACCTGGCAAGGGAAACCTTGTAGGACTGTTCGGAGCTGACAAGCAGGGTTTCGCTGGTTTCTACCTGCTGGGCTGCCGTGCGCACATTGTAGAATGCGGACCAGACTTCAGAAATGACCGATTCCTCCTTGATCCTGAGTTCGGCCTTGGCGGCGTCCAGGTTGGCCTTAGCCTGTCTCACCTTGTTTCGAAGGGAAAAGCCTTCAAAAATAGGAATCTGGAGTGTCAGTCCTCCATAGTAACTGAAATTGGAACCGCTGATGCCGCCGCCGCTGGATAACAAGTCCGAGCCGCTTATAGTGCCGCTCATGCCCGACCAGCCCGCGTTGCCCGTGGCCATGAGTTTGGGCCAGAGTTCCGCCTCCGACCTGCGCAGATCCGCCTCGCTCTGTCGAACGGAGGCCTTCGAGGATGCCAGATCCGGCCGGTCACGCAATGCCAGCTGAATCAATTCTCTGGTGTTTTGCTGCATGTTGTCGAGAGGGAGGTCGTCCGGCTCTTCCTTCACCTCAAAATTCGCGTTGGCAGGCCAGCCTATGGCAGTTGCAAGGTTTCCTTTTGAAATTTCAACGGCCCCACGGTTTCCGATGAGGTCCAGCTTCACCTGGTCCGCTTTTGAGCGGGCCTGTAGTACGTCGGCGATAGTGCTTACCCCGGCTTTCTTCCTTTGTTCCGTGGATTGAAGGCTGGTGATGGCCTCTTTAAGGCTTGCTTCGGATGCACGGACCTTGGCCCTATTCCCCAGATAGGTGTAATAGGACTGGGGGACATTTCGCAGAACATCCTGAATAACCTGATTGTGGTTCCAGTTGGCCGCCATAAGGGACTGCCGTGCACTCTCCACCGTGGCCTCGCGACCGCCGAAATCCAGGAGGAGATAGCTAAGGCTGACACCGACTTGACCGTAGTACCCATGGGAGGTGTCTCCTCCTAGGCCCATTGTTGTCGCGTCGCCGGTGACAGTGGGATAATAGTCCCCTCGTGAAACCGCCCACTGGGCCGCGGCTGACCTGGCAAGATCCCATCCTCTCCGGGTGGATGGGTTGATGCGGAGAGCCACATCGACCAGTTCCGCCAGGGAAAAGTCTCCGGACGCGGGCTTGACGGTTTCCGGGGAGAGATCCGTCTTTTGCGGGGGAACAGGCTTCTCCTGCGCTTGATCGGGTATTCGGTAAGGTTTCCCCGGGGCTGTCGAAGCATATTTTTCGGGGTTCATTTCAGGAAGGGGACGTTTACATCCCGTTGAAACCGCCGCCAGCGAAAGGGAGAGAAGGAGATAGAATACCCCTGACCACCCCCTGATTGGAAAAATTACCGAGAGGGCTAACGTTAAGGTTTTCTTACATCCCGCGCAAGGATTCCTGGTTTTTTTCGAGACCATCAGAATTACTTGACCAGCATGACGGGACACTGGGAAAGAATCCCCACTTTGTAGCTGATGGTTCCCCAACCCTGCGCCCTGTCTTCAATGTCGATTTTATGGGAGGTCATGATGATCAGGTCAATGGCATTTTCTTCTGCGAACCTGAGAATCTCCTGTGCCCTGTTTCCATAGGTGATTCGCTTGTCAATGGTGAAAAGATCCTTCTCATGGGAGGCGGCCAACCTGGTGAGGTGCTTCAGAGCACGATCCTCCAGTTCCCTGTAAAAATCATCAAACTCATCGAGCGTCGTATTGGCGATGATTTCTATTACATGCAGGAGTGTTATTCTGCCGTTGTCCGGGGAACAGAGTTCCCGGGCAATGTCGATGGCATGACTGTCTTTCCCTGAAAAATCGGTAGGGATCAGAATACTATTGAACATGGATGTACCCTCACTTTTTACCTTTTTCAATTTCTTCGTCGCGCAGGACTCTACGAAGGACTTTCCCTACGACGGATACGGGAAGCGTTTCCCTGAATTCGATGGCACGGGGACGTTTGTATCCCGAAAGCTTGTCTTTGCAGAAATCAAGAAATTCCTTTTCCGTTGCCTCGACGCCGGGCTTGAGCTGAATGAATGCCTTCACGGCCTCTCCGGTGTGCGGATCCGGAATTCCCACCACCGCTACGAGCGCAACCTTCGGGTGCTTGTACAGTTCTTCTTCAATTTCCTTGGGGTAGGCGTTGAAACCGCCCACAAGAATCAGATCCTTCTTTCGATCTGTAATGGTGAGGAAACCGTCTTCATCGAAATGAGCAACATCGCCCGTCAGGAAGAAACGCTTCCCGTCGATCTCACGAAACACTTCTTCGTTGGTCTCGGGTTTGTTCCAGTACCCTAACATGACCTGGGGACCGTTTACGGCAAGTTCCCCATCTTCACCAAGAGGAAGTTCCTGGAGCCCAGTTTCAATGTCAACGATTTTAATGTCAACGCCGATGAAAGGGGCGCCAATGGACCCGACTTTTCTCTGTTCCAGATTCGTGGGGTTCAAGGTGATGACGGGGGAGGTCTCCGTGAGGCCGTAGCCTTCAAAAATTACGGCTCCGGTCTTCTCCTCAAACTGTTTGATCACTTCCAGCGGCAGAGGGGCGGCGCCGGAACCGCATCCAATTACCGATGAGAGATCGAATTGATCCAGAAGTGGATGATTAATAAAGGCGGAATAGATTGTCGGGACGGCAGTAATAACCGTGACCTTATATTTCTCAACGGCTTTGAGGACTTCCGTAAAGGGCGGATTGCCTGCCCTCGGATCAGGGATACATACGAGTTTGGAGGCGGTCATGACACTGGTCAGCATGCACAGGGTAAGGCCGAAGCTGTGATACCACGGCAGGACCCCAAGATAGGTATGCGCTCCGCCCTTCTCCATCTGTTGGGCCTTTTCTCCGGGTTTGCCTGCAAATCGAACCCATTCGTAGGTGCTCATGACGTTGGAAAGCAGATTGGCGTGACTGAGGCAGGCGCCTTTGGGCACACCGGTGGTTCCCCCCGTGTAAAGGATAAGGGCAATGTCCTTGAGGGGTTCCAGTTTTAATTTTGGTGGTTCGGGGCGGGCGGATTTCACCGCATCGTCAAACATGATGTGATCCGGATCATGGCTTGCGGCCTTTGGGATTTTGCCCAGGAGTGAACCTAAAAATCCTTTGAGGGGCGGCAGGTATGATTTTACATTGCAGATCACTACAGTGTTCACTTCGGACCCGACAATCGCTTTCTGGACCGTGGGATAAAACTCCGGATGATCCATGACGAAAACGGCCTTGGCGCTGGAATCTTTTAACTGAAAATTCAATTCGGAAGCCTTGTACATGGGGTTGCAGGTCACGCATACGCCGCCTGCTTTGAGGATTCCGAAAAAAATGTCTGGATAATGAGGAAGGTTGGGGAGAAAAATTCCCACTTTGTCCCCTTGTTTAATGCCTCTCTGAACCAGAAAATTGGCAATGCGGTCGGCCGTGTCTTTCGTCTTGGCAAAGGTTCGTTTGGCGTCGTTAAAAATCGTGTAGGTCGCACTGGAGTAATCACGGGCTGCATCATCGATGAGAGAGAAAAGAGGCCTATCATACCCTTCGATTTCATGAGAAACACCTTCGGGCCAGCGGGGTCCATGCCAGAATTTTGATTCCATGTTTACCTCCAGTTCCATGTAAAGTGTTGGTATAGTAAAAAATCAGAAAATCAGACTTTTTTTTAAGGGTTCATATATGGGACGCCTGCGAGACGCCTCGACTTTCATCTATATGAGCTTATAGCACAATATATCTCCTTTTCAAAGGTATTCTGATATATTTCGTGCTAAGTTGTTTTCCACGAAGTGCTCAGAGACTGCGTGAATCTGCTTTCTTCGTGTCAACCCGATCTCTGATGAGTCCATATACAGGGGTTTGTCAGGATACAGGATGAGGTTCAGCGCCCCTTCTGGACATTGTTCCACGCACAGATAAAAGCCCATGCACCGGTCCTGGGGGAATTTCTCTTGACTTCCGAGATTCTTTATTGTCTCATGAAATTCAGGTTCTCTAAATTGTTTACCTCCATATCAGGTCAGCTATGACGACCTGCTTCAAATTCTGCATATTCTTCTTTTAAAGATCTCGGGACGTTCCCTTGGTTCTGATTTCGATATGTCCCTCCCTATCTTAAGAGCATAGAAAAAAGAAAGGGGGTCATTATGCCTTATCATGTTAAAAGAAAAAAAATAAAGCCAAAAAGAATCACTAAGAAAACAGTAAAACTATATTTATGGCTGACATTATTGTGTTTCCTGATTGCCGCAGCATTTTCTTTTATTACCGGAAAGGCGCCTACTTTTGTCCGGGAAAAGATTGATGGCGCCCTTATCGCAGAGGCCGAGAAAACATTAGGGAGGAAGTTGAAACACAGCGATCTCGATCTCATCGAAAAAAAACACTTGGCATCAAGATAGACCCCGCTGATATTGAAAAAGCCAAGAACGCCTATAATACAGGGAAGGCATCTAAAAACGGACAGGTCGACCGGAGCGATGCTGAGAAGGGCAAAAAAACATTTACCCGCTGAAACGAACGGCAAGCCTGTTTCAGACTAAGATTTCCCGAAAAAGGTGCGCAGGATCTCCCCGGTATTGCCGACGGCGCTTTATATTTTTTCATTTCATATTTCTCTGCTAATTCAATCCTCTCAGATTCAGGGAGGGAGGGAGGGATAGAATATATTCTTTCCAACCGGAGGGTATGTGTAAGCCGCCCTCTTAATCAGGATAAGGAATAATGAATATTCTTTTCGTTTGCAGTGCAAATGTGAGCAGAAGTTTTCTGGCCGAAAACCTGCTTAAACGAGAGCTTGAGAAAGAAAACATAAAAAATATTTCGGTTGCATCAGCAGGCCTGAATACGTTTGACCTCAATGAACCGGACCGGAACATGGTTGCCCACCTCTCAAAAATCGGAATACCAAAGGTAGACCACAGACCGAAACAGATTTCAAAACAGGATGTCGACTGGGCAAACACTATCCTGGTGATGGAGACGGACCACGCAAAAAAGATAATGGATCTGTGGCCCGAGGCAAAACCCAAACTACAGGTCTTCGGCAAGTTTGTGTCACCGGACCCGAGCATAGATGATATTGTGGATCCATTTGGCAAATCCTCTTATCATTATCGACTTGCCCAGTCTCAAATCAGTCTGGCCATCAAAAATTTCGTCAACAAACTTCTACAGGATAAAAAGAGGTAGTGTTAAATCTGATGGTCCCGTAAAAAGTCGAAAATCATCCGTTTTCGTCATTCCCGCGAACGCTGGAATCCAGGAACATCAGGTGCTTATGGACTCTCGCGTTCGCGGGAGTGACGGCCTTGGGGGCTTTTTACGGGAGCATCAAATCTGCTTCTGTATTTATTTACCCGGGGCCTGAATTTGTAGTTGCTCACGCGATATAGTGTTCTTGCACACCATCTCTCCTCAGTAAAGGAGCAGCAGAGGCTATAAGCAATATGAAGCTTCTTAGAACCCCGATATCGGTTAGCCTGACAATAACCAACAGGTGTAATCTCCGATGTAAGTATTGCAGCCATTTTACCAGCCCGGGTGATGTGGGCAAAGATTTGCCATCGGAAGAATGGCTCCGCTTTTTTGAGGAACTTAATCGGTGCGCGGTGATGCGCGTAACGCTCGGCGGGGGTGAACCCTTTTGCCGCAAAGATCTCCAGGAGATTATCAAAGGGATTGTCCGCAACCGGATGAGGTTCAATATCCTTAGCAACGGAACCTTGATCAAAGATGAGATGGCGGCCTTTTTAGCCTCAACCGGGCGTTGTGACGGGGTGCAGGTCTCAATCGACGGTTCAATCCCCGTAACCCATGACGCCTTCAGAGGGCAAGGAACCTTTTATAAGGCAATCCGGGGGATCAGGTCCCTTCAGAGAAAAGACGTTCCGGTTCAGGTAAGGGTTACGATTCACAGGAAAAATATCGACGATCTTGAAGGAATTGCCCAGTTGCTATTGGAAGAGATAGGCCTTCCCGGTTTTTCGACCAATGCTGCCTCTTATATGGGATTGTGCCGTCAGAATTCCGAAATGGTCCAGCTTACAATAGAAGAGCAATCCATGGCCATGGAAAAGCTTCTGTTGCTTAACATGAAATATGACGATCGCATTAGTGCGAATGCAGGTCCACTGGCCGATGCCGGGAGCTGGCTCATTATGGAGCATGCCCGTCGACAGGGCGGAGAAGGAAGGTTTGGGGCCGGTTGTCTCAGCGGCTGCAATGGACCAACGACCGCGATTGACGTGAGGGCGGACGGGATCATGGTACCCTGCATCCAGATGAGCCACATTGAACTGGGCCGGATAAACCGGGATGACCTCAAGGAGGTCTGGCAACATCACAGAGAGCTGAAAAGATTCAGGTCCCGCATAAACATCCCGCTTACCGATTTTGAATTCTGTAAGGGGTGCGATTATGTGAACTACTGTACAGGGAACTGTCCGGCATTAGCTTATGAGACCGTGGGGGAGGAGAACCACCCGAGTCCCGATGGATGCCTGAGGCGCTTTCTCGATCAGGGGGGCAGGCTCCCGGATGACGAGCTGTTGCGCGGTGATATTTGATGTTGGACGTGAATCATATTGTCAGCGTGTTGAGTCGTATTTCAAAAATAGACATCATGCCCTCTGACATAGCTTTTCTACTGGACTATTTACAGGCAGACATGTCATGGGAGCCTTTTCTCGCGGTCGCAGAAGGAGAAGGAGTCGATGGTCTATTATATACTTGAGTTTTCGAAAAATAAATAGAGACATTTTGAAAGATTTATGAAAAAATAGCTTGGTGCACTGTTGTCTTTTCCTAAAACATTAGGAGGAATCCATGAAAATTCCGTGTGCCGAGCGCCTTCCATTTCTTGTTGCTGGACTGACATTTCTTCAGCCAGCCTTGACGAATGCTCAGTTCTACAATTTGACAATGGTTGCGACAGCTTTGGTGCTGGGTGGAAAATTCAGTCTCTCAGCGATCAATCGCATGTGGCTTGGAGATAGATGCGTCAGCACATTATCTTATTTTTTCTCTGATTCTAAATTTTCAACAGCCGAAATGCAGCATCTTTATGCGCTGCAAATCATGCGTACATACAAGATTAAAAAAGGTTATTACTGCATAGACGATACAATGAAGCATCACACAAATTATTGTAAGTGGATTCACGGTGTGTTCATTTTATTTGATCATGTTTTCAAAACAAATCTGAAGGCGATCTGTGTGACGGTACTCTATTATACCGACGGTGGTGTCATTAAATTTCCCATTAGCCATCGAATTTATTACCAAGATAAGGCAAACATGCCTTGGCAGCATGGAAAAAACCAGGTATGCATGCCCAAGTACGACTTGGCCCTCGAGATGTTGCAATGGGCTTTGGACCACGATTTTCCTCGTGGGGTCGTTTTGGCAGACTCCTGGTTTGGAAGTAGTCCTTTTGTAAAAGGCCTCAAAAAGATGGGCATGAGTTATGTTATTGAAATTAAGCATTCTTTAAAAGTCAGGGTCCCCTGTAAAGATTCTAAGCTTACTCCTACGGGCAAGATAGCAAAAAACAAATATGATCTTATAGAATTACCGGGGTTTTTCAAAGCTATTTTAACCTTTAGCAAATGTGGGTTTGCCGCAAATAGGGAGAAAGGAAAGAAGGAAAAAGNCCTTTATCATACAAAAGCTATCACTGCGCGGTTAAACTCCATTGATGGGAAACATCGAATTGTTGAAAGCATCGACCCAACCAAGCAAACCACCAAATATTTTCTCACCAATGAACTCACCTGGGAAGCCACCAAAATTATCTCCGCATACAGTCATCGATGG
>DUZB01000041.1 GCA_013349725.1 Deltaproteobacteria bacterium
CAGGACCCGGCCGCAAGGAGCACGGAACTTCTGAAAAAGGTCTTTGGGAGCGCGTCCTGATCACTGACTTCGTTGAGTGGTTGAGTAGTTAACCGGTTAAGTCGTTATTTTTCATGGAAACATCGGCTTTTTGAATCTTGTCTGCGCTTGACTTCTCATCCCCCATGATTATTTTCGTGGAGTAACATAAACCCTTTAGCCCGTCACATCATTCAAGAAGATATGTCCGGAAAAGATTACTATAAGATTTTGGCAGTTCCAAAAACTGCTTCGGCCGAAGAGATCAAAAAAGCCTATCGGAAACTGGCCTTGAAATACCACCCGGATCACAACCGCGGGAACGGCGACGCAGAGGCCAAATTCAAAGATCTCAACGAAGCCTACGCGGTATTGCGGGACCCCGAAAAGAGAAAACAGTACGACCTGTTTGGAGCGGATGGCTTTCAAAAAAGATACTCTCAGGAAGACATATTCAGGGGTTTCGATCTGGGAAGTATTTTCAGGGAGTTTGGTTTTGCTGGAGGCGGAGGAGGCAGAGGGCAATCGAATTTCGGGAATATGTTCGGAAGCATGGGGGGACAGGGCTATAACGGATTTCCAAACCAGCACTCTGCAAAAGGTCAGAATCTTATCTACGAATTACCCATGACACTCGAAGAGCTCTGCAGCACCACCAAAAAGGAGATTGCCTATCAGCTTGACGGACAACAGGAAAAAGTAACCGTAAAGGTCCCCGCGGGCATAACCGGAGGGCAAAAACTGAGACTACGGGGGAAAGGCCGCCCCGGGCCCAATGGAGGTCCACCGGGCGATCTCCTCATTCAGATCAAAGAGCTTTCCCACCCCCTGTTCAGAAGAGAAGAGGATGACCTGTACATGAGGCAGGAAATTAAATTTTCTCAAGCTGTCTTAGGAACCGAAATCGAAATTCCCACGATACATCAGAAGGTTTTAAAACTCAAAATTCCACCTGGAACACAAGATAATGCCAAGTTCCGACTCAAGGGATTCGGGATGCCGTCTTCCAAAGCAGACGGAAAGGGGAATGCCTTTGTTGAAATCGGCATTCATGTCCCGAAAGAGTTAAATGAAGAGCAGAAATCAGTTTTGGAAACACTGACCAACGTGGGGCTGTAGACTTCTGTTAAATAAAATGAAAGCTATCTGCGTTTTTTCAGGGGGGCTCGACAGTATGCTCGCCGCAAGCCTCATCAGGGCTCAGGACATCGATGTCCTGGCCCTTTTTTTTGAGACCCCTTTTTTCACCTCCGCAAAAGCGAGGGAATCATCCCGTATATTGGACATCCCATTCAGGGTAGCGGATATTACAGAACGCCACCTCCCGATTGTCAGAAATCCAAAACACGGACACGGATCGGCGATGAATCCCTGCATTGACTGCCACGCCCTCATGTTCCGCATCGCCGGCGAAATGATGGAGGATGAGGGCGCCGATTTCATCATAACGGGAGAAGTTCTGGGGCAGAGGCCCATGTCCCAGAACAGACGCTCCCTTACCCTGGTGGAATCGGAGAGTGGAATGACGAGGCTCATTCTGAGACCACTCTCGGCAAAGCTTTTAGAGGTAACGGCGCCTGAAGAAAAAGGATGGGTGAACAGAGACCTTTTGATGGATATCCAGGGGCGTTCGAGAAAACCGCAAATGGCTTTGGCCAGGCAACTCAACCTGACCGCTTATCCGTCACCCGCAGGGGGTTGCCTCCTTACGGAAAAGGAATTTTCTAAAAAATTAAAGGACTTATTTGCCTTCGAGAGAAACGTGGGCCCCACCCATCTTGAACTATTGAAAGTGGGCAGGCATTTCAGAATTGCCCCAGAGATGAAAGTGATCGTCGGAAGAAACAAGAAAGAGAACAAAATCATCAGAAACCTGGCGGACAGAGAGGACTTCCTGATTTTCTCCATATCTGTCCCCGGACCAACCATACTCGTATCTGGTGAACCTTCCCGGGATCAGATAGAGCTGGCATGTCTTATTGCAGCCGCATACAGTGATGCCAATGACAGTGATTCGTGCGACCTGAGGATCATAGGAAAAAACCAGGAAAAGGTTGCAACCGTTCCCGTACCGGACAAGGGGCAATTCAGGCAGTACATGATCTGAAGACAGCCTGCCCTCTGAACTTGGCCGAGAGACACGTGGGATGAATAAACAAAAACTGTTTTCATGCTGTGCGATCCTGGCATGCACCTGGATTATCGTGACCTGGGATACGCCACTCAAAACACTCTGGCCTGTGATTGTAGCCCTGTTTTTTGTGGTGGTGACCCGCAAGGCCATCTGGGGCTTATTAGCCGGGGCGCTGGCAGGGTCCCTTATACTCTCGGGCGGCAATCCGTGGCAGGCCTTCGTACATCTCTTCACATTGCACCTGGAACCCAGCCTGAAAAGCTCCTGGAAAATGGGGGCCATCCTCTTCACACTCATCCTTGGCGGCTTTGCCGCCATCCTCGACGGCGGAGGCGGTTTCCAGACCATTCTTCGATTCTTCCTTCGCAAAGGAGGCGATGCCTCCAAACGCTTCCAGGCGGCCGCGGCAGGTCTGGGGATCCTTTGTTTTTTTGACGGGCTGGCCAACAGTATGATGGTCGGTCGGGTCTGCAAAGAGATGGCGCCAAAATGCGGAGTGTCCCGCGTTAAACTGGCCTATATTGTAGATTCCACTTCCTCGGCTGTAGCCTGTCTGGCTTTCGTATCCACCTGGGTAGCCTATCAGTTGAGCATGATCCGGGAAGGATATGAACTTGCCGGTCGACAGATCAACCCGTATATCGTATTTCTCAAATCGATCCCTTTTAATTTTTACTGCTGGTTTACTCTGGCTCTGCTTTTCGTATCTATTTTTCGGAAATTCAATCCCGGTTCCATGAAAACCTTCGAGGATTCAAATTCGGCCCCGGAAGCGACATTCATCCAATCGATCGAGGACGATCAAGAAACAAGAGTGGGTTTGCACACGGTAATCATCCCTGTTTTCATCCTCATTATTTCCTTCCTTTTAGGGTTTTATTTCCTTGGCTGTTCAGAATCTCTCTGGCCCGTCACGCTCCGGAAGATCGCCGCCGCTTTCGGCTCGGATGCCGGCCCACTCGTTCTGACTCTTTCCGGCCTTTTTGCATCCGTTATAGCCATAAGTGTGTATCCCTCCCGCGGCCCAAACCGTATCCTTGAAGGACTCATTTCCTTCAAACGCGGAGTTCAATCGCTCATCGGTCCGGTGTTCATCCTGCTGTCGGCATGGATGATAGGGAGCGTCCTCAGCGCACTGGAAACGGCCCAATTTCTTTCTTCCCTGATAACCGGAACAAACGCCTCGGTGCTTATCCCATCTCTGATTTTCATCACCGGCTCCCTTATTTCATTTTCCACCGGCACGGAACAAACGCCTCGGTGCTTATCCCATCTCTGATTTTCATCACCGGCTCCCTTATTTCATTTTCCACCGGCACCTCCTGGGGAACCATGGGGATTCTCTTTCCCCTTGCGATTCCTATAGCCGCCGCGGCCTGCCAGACCATGGCGCCCCATTTGCAGGAATCGTACCTGCTGATTGCAGTGGCGGCCGTTTTCAGCGGCGCCGTATTTGGCGACCACTGCTCGCCTTTCAGCGACACCACCATCGTTTCTTCCATATCGTGCGGAGTAGAACCCCACGATCACATACGGACCCAGATACCTTTCGCGCTGATCACCGCCGCTGTCGCAATTATTTTCGGATTTCTCCCTGCAGGGTTGGGGATATCCCCATTTTTTCTCCTCTTTTCAGGAACTGTATTTTTGATCTTCCTTCCCTCCGTGCTGAACAGATTCAAGAAAAACAAAGTCAAAAGTAACGGTTGATAGCATCCAGCCATCGAGTCCTTTGTGAAATTGGGGCTTGGTTCTAACTTCGCCAACTTGATCCAATTAGTCGAGAGTACGTTCGGAAGGTCATAATCGTAATCGTAATCATAATCTTACTCTTTTACTGCCTATTTTAGAGCTGCCCGATTAAGATTACGATTAAGATTATGAATAAGAAAATAAATCTAATGGCCCGCGTTAGAACCAAGCCCTGAAATTGTGAATCCATACCCGTATCATCAAATCTTGGCCAGGATTGAAAATTTCTGCGCAGGCCCCTCTTTTTCTTCTTGACACCATCCTCTACCACGATTATTTTATACCAAAATAGTATAGAATACTGAATTATCCGGAATAGTCCCTTTTTAGACTGAGATTCACAGCCAAGAGTATTATTACATTCCGGTCATCGATTCATTTTTATTAATAGAGAGCAAACCATTCATGAAATGCAAGAAACACCCTTTTCGCATCCTCACTTGGATCCTTTCCCTCCTGTTGGCCACCTCCGGCCTTGCGCAGGGTCTGGACGTATGCAAAGGAGAATGTTGTGAAAAGGCTCGAAAAGCAGAGAAAAAAGATGTCCTGCAGCAAAAACCGTTCCATGAAGGGACCTTTGATCTTAAACTGCCTCTGTGTAATCTTCACAGCGAGATTATCGAAAAGTTAGGCCTTTCTGTTCCGGAAGAAAAACCCGACGATGCTCCGCCGGTCTGTTGCCACCTGAAAAAGGCGGAACAGAATGTACAGGGCTTAACCAGCCCAACCAGCTCATCAAGCCATGACCGTTTTACCGTTATAGGAATTCATTCTTTCCTGTCGGACTTCGATCTCATTAACAGCCCCCATAATCAGGCCCTTGCAGGCTGCACAATCCACCCGAGAGCCGCACCTGTCCCCCTCTATTTGAAGAACGCCTCTTTCCTCTGTTAATCCAACCGGCCGGTTTTCTGCAATCGATCTTTCTTTTTTGCGAAAATCCGGCGCACGCACCCGTTTATTCTCACTCACTGACTTAAACAGGCATCCTGCTTCGCTGGTCGAACCCTGGAGACGGAAACTGCTCCGGCAGTATCACCTGTCTGCGTAAGGGTATTCGGCCTCAACAGGAAGTCTCTACCTACAAATTGTATTCAAGAAGATAAATGGAGGACATGATGTCAAAGAAAAAAACAGCATCGATCGAGGAAAAAAGTTCAGAAAAAAAGGCTGCCGTCCTGGGGGATAGAAACAGTAAAAAAGGAGTTGCAACTTATGCGGCTATCGGCGTTACAGCGTTACTGATTCTTGTGGTCGCGGTCTTTTTTTTCAAAAAGGATGGACAGAGTTCAGAAAAACTTACCGCAGCAACGGAAGTAACCTTTCCCGTTGCCACGTTTGAGGATGGAAAAGCAAAACATTTCGAATTAGCGGCCGGAGACGGAATCGTGGTCAAATACTTTGTACTGAAAAGCTCCGATGGCATAATCAGAGCCGCTTTTGATGCCTGTGATGTATGCTGGCCCAGCGGCAAGGGCTACTATCAGGATCAGGATGTCATGGTCTGCCGAAACTGCGGAAGACGCTTTGCCTCTGTAAAGATCAACGAGGTGAAGGGCGGCTGCAACCCGGCGCCCCTGAACCGGACTATCACAGGAGACAAGCTCACGATTCAGACGTCGGATATTCTTGCAGGCAAACAATATTTTGATTTTTCAAAGGGGGGCAAGTCATGAAATTGTCCGATATCTCGCTGGGGAACCTGAAACGGCGAAAGGCCAAAGCCACCTTCGTTTTAATCGGCCTCCTGGTCGGAGTCACTGCCGTGGTTGCATTCATCAGCCTGGTGGATGCCCTGACCAGGGACATCAACCACAAACTGGAAAAGTACGGCGCCAATATCATGATCCTCCCTAAAACGGAAAATCTTTCCCTTACCTACGGGGGCATGACCATCGGGGGGATCTCTTTCGAAATGCGCGAAATTCTCCAGAAAGACCTTCAGAAAATCAAAGGGATTAAAAATTCCGCCAATGTTGCGGCGGTCGGCCCCATGGTTCTGGGCTCACTGAAAGTAGGCGATAATAATGTCCTGCTGGCCGGGGTGGATTTTGAGGTTGCGCCTATTCTGAGACCCTGGTGGAAAATCAAAGGCAAGGCCCCCGGAAAAGAGGGAATCCTCATGGGATCCGAAGCAAGCCAGATTCTTGGGCTCAAGGAAGGTGACACCCTCGATGCCAACGGTACTCCCCTGAAAGTTACCGGGATTATCAATCCTACGGGATCGCAGGACGACCAGATCATTTTTGCACAACTCGAGACAGCCCAGAAAATCCTGGGCAAAGAAGGCCGCATTTCCATGGCGGAGGTCGCGGCTCTCTGTGCCGGATGCCCCATAGATGACATGGTGATGCAGATCTCCCAGATCCTTCCCGATTCCAAGGTCATGGCCATAAGGTCGGTAGTGGAAGGACGTATGGCAACCCTTGGGCACTTCAATAAATTCGCCTATGGGCTTTCTCTGCTGGTCATGCTTGTAGGTGGTCTCGTGGTCCTTGTAACGATGATGGGGAGCGTTCGGGAAAGGACATCGGAATTCGGTGTTTTCATGGCTATCGGTTTCAAGAAGAGCCACGTGATGCGAATCGTCCTGTTCGAAGCGGCAGTCATCTCCGCCATAGCGGGCGTTCTGGGGTATCTCATGGGGCTGGGCGCAACAAGTCTCACCATCCCTTTTTTCACGGAAAGTGTGGATGTGCATCTGGTATTCGATCCCGCCCTGGCAGCGAGCGTTCTTGGTGGAGCGATCCTTTTAGGGCTCCTCTCAAGCGTATATCCGGCCATTATGGCGGGTAATTTAGATCCCAACGAAGCCCTCAGAAGCCTTTAGGAGGTACGAAATATGGCTTATATGCAGGTTGATAATCTTGTAAAGCAGTATGGAAAAGGAGAAGCCGCCTTCATGGCTGTGAAGGGGATGAGTTTTGACATAGAACAGGGAGAGTTTGTAGCCATTGTGGGGGAGTCGGGATCAGGAAAGTCGACCCTGCTGTCCATGATGGGCGCCTTGAACACGCCCACAAAGGGAAAGTATTTCGTGGATGGAATAGACGTCTACTCCCTTACCCTCGACCAGCGCGCCGGGTTCCGAAAAGAATTCCTGGGATTCATCTTCCAGAGTTTTCATCTGATCCCCTATCTAACCGTTGTGGAGAATGCGATGCTCCCTCTGGCCATATCAAAAATGAAGTCCAGGGAGCAGCTGGAGATGGCAACCGAAGCCCTGAATAATGTGGGGCTTTCAAGCAAAGCGAACCGGTTGCCTAATGAAATCTCAGGCGGCGAACAGGAACGCGTGGCCATCGCGAGGGCAATCGTGAACAACCCTACCGTTCTCCTGGCCGATGAACCAACCGGGAATCTCGACACCAAGACCAGCCGGGAGATCATTGATCTCTTTCAAAAGCTGAATCATACAGGAATCACCATCGTCATGGTCACCCACAATCCGGAATGCGCCAAAGAAGCCAACAGGGTCTTGTGCGTTTCCGACGGGTTGATCATGGAACAGGATTGCCGGATCAACACGGTGGATTTTCCCTACGTGGCGCCGATGGTTGCTAATCACGGGTTAACATTGAATTTTGCGGTACAATAGTTTTTACAAATAAGGAGATAAACATGGAAAAGGAAAACACCATTACCAGGAAAATTTCAATAGGGCTTATCATCGGCCTCATCATTCTCGTTACAGCGGTAGCCTTTGCGGTAACATCGCGAAATGAGACAATACAGCCTCAGCGGTCTCCCGAAGAACCCGCGGCGGCATTGGAAACAAATAAAGATCTCTCCAAAGCAATCCTGAATGTACGCGATATGTCCTGTTCCGGATGCATTGCCACCATTAAAGGCAGTCTTGAAGGAATCCCGGGAATTAAAGACATTCTTGTAGATCTCGCCGGCGGAAAGGCGGAAGTCTATTACGATCAGGCGTTGCTTCCTGACCCTGCCCCCATTGCAAGCGCGATCACCGCGGCCGGTTATCCGGCAAAGATTTTGAAAACCGTCAGTGCCGAAGAAATCAGAAAAGAGAACAATCTCGCAGCGTCAAAAGCAAATGTTTATATCGCATCCGTGAGCGGTTATGATATCTCAAGGGCTGATTTTGATGTGGAGATGAAGGCGGCAAAGCAAAGGCTCCAGAAAAGCTATGGCGATGAGCTCACCAATCCGAATGCGGCAGCCCTCAATGACAGGTTGAAAGCCCAGGTCGCCTCCAGGTTGATTGACGAGGGCATCCTGCTTCGGGAAATCGATCGCGCCGGCTATAAGGTGGATGAAAAGACCATGAATACAGAGTTGGAGAAATACATTCGGGAAAGCGGAAAAACCGAAAAAGAGTTCGAAAAATCGGTTCTTGACGCAGGATACAAATACGACTATTTCAAAAAGAAATTTGAAGCGGGCCTCTTGATCAACCGGTACGTGGATGAAAAGGTATTGGCCGATACAAAAGACTCCAACGACCGCCGCAGGATCTTCGCATCCTGGTTCAATAACTCAAAGGGCCTTACAGAAGTTCTCTATTATGACAAGGATATCGAAAAGGCCATAAAGAATCAGAGCGCATCGAGCAGTTGCTGCGCATCGAAATGATATGTAGATCGTTCTTCCCCGCCCGTTCCACCCCCCCGGGGATGGAATGGGTTAACCAGTATCCATTGTGCTTTTGGATTTTCAATTTTAGATAGTCAATAATCAATCCCACGAAAGGAGTGTTGAAAATGGAACAGATCAAAAAAGAATCGAAGACAGCCATAGACCCGGTGTGCGGCATGGAAATACAACCAGATAACTTCAACCTCTCAGCCATATACATGGGACAGCCCTATCATTTCTGTACGGAGAGCTGCCTCCAGGCTTTCAAAGAGGATGAGCAAAGATATGCAGGTCAAAATAAAAGAAAGAACAAAGGATGGTGGGCGCGCTATCTGGAGAAGCTCAAAAAACAGGAAGAGGACATCCGTTCCTGCTGTCATTGAGCCGGTTCCCCGGATATTACCGCCCGAATGAGAATTGCTGCTCTTTTTTTGAATCCCCTTTCGTTTAAAAGCAAATCTGTGTTATCGTAGGAACCGATTTCTTCTTTTTTTGAAAATGGATTTCTTTGTGAAATTGAAACGGGTTGTTTCTTTCATGAGGAGTTTTTCTCGTTCCCACGCTCCTGCGTGGGAATGCATACCGTATAGATTCCAACGCTGAGCCATGGAAGCAGGTATTCGACCACTGCCGACTCCGGACACTGGACACCGGACATTGGACATTGGACTTTTCCCCAAAGTGCACTACCCTTTTTAAGGAGAAAAAATTATGGCAATACAAATCATTGATCTATCCGTTGCAATAGCATCGGGTTTGCCCAGTGACCCGGAAATGATGATCCCCAAAATTGACTACGTGAGCCACTCAGAAGGGGCGGAACAGATGGAGGAATTTTTCCCGGGTCTCAAAAAAGAACAGCTTCCCGGCGGATTGGGCTGGGCCCTTGAATTTATGCATCTGACCACCCATTCCGGGACTCATCTGGATGCGCCTTTCCATTATCATCCCACCATGGATGGCGGTCTGCCCGCCCTGACTATTGACCAGGTTCCACTGGAATGGTGTTTCCAGGATGGCATTGTGCTTGACTTTGCCTATAAAGCAGACGGAGAGCGCATTACGGCCTCAGATGTACAGAGCAAACTTGATGAGATTGAATATTCCTTGAAGCCTTTGGATATCGTGCTCGTCAGGACCGGCGCGGACCGTTTCTGGGGAAAGCCTGAATACCTGATAAAGGGTGCCGGCATGACAAGGGAGTCCACCCTGTATCTGATGGAGAGGGGCATAAAGGTCGTGGGGATTGATGCATGGTCCTGGGACCGGCCCCTTCCCTTTCTTGCGGAAGAATTCAAAAAAACAGGAGACCCTTCGGTTATCTGGGAAGCCCATTTCGCGGGGATTGAAAAAGGCTATTGCCATATGGAAAAGCTGGCCAACCTGGACCAAATACCAAAAGCCCACGGCTTCAAAGTCGCCTGTTTTCCCATAAAGATCCAATCAGCATCTGCGGGTTGGGTGCGCGCTGTGGCCATCGTGGAGGATTCGGAATAATCTGAACAGTGAGCGCCCCCAAAGGCGCTCACTGTTTCAAATGGTAAAGCGCCTCTTCGCTTCCGACAAAAGAGACCTTTTCCTTCTTTTTGATTCTCCATTTAAGCAGGTTCTGAAGGTCTACGGCGCCTTGTTAGAATAGAACAGATACATACCTTATGCGAGAGTAATATGGCGGAACTCTTTGTGGTTCTGATGCCCGGCAGGTTCCTGGTTGAAAGGCCGGGATCTCAATCAACTCAGTTCCAGGAGTATCTTCGGGAAAAGATTATCGAGAAATGCAGGAAACTGAACATCCGCCTTATCGATCCGGCCCTTCATCTGAAAACACTCCACAGCGAAACGGGGAAAAACTCTTTCATCCTAACGAAGGCCATATGAATGCCGGAGGGCATCAGGTCACCGCCCAAACCATCCACAAACAACTCAAACCGGAATTTCCGACTCAACCGTGAAATGGCACTGAAGCAGCCTGCTTTCCAACGTCTCATGAGACTATTATGTCTCATGGTTGATACGATACAATATAGGCTGTTCCCTCATTTTCTTTCGTAAAAAAACCCGGGGCTTCCAGAAAGATAAAACTCAACGTATTGATTTGCATGTGTATTCATTCATATGTCCGCCAATTTAAAAAGTTGGCATAGAACTTGGATGTTCAATACAGCAGTAGTTCTGCAAGGATAGATTTGTGATGTCTGATTTCATTCGGATTTTCGATTTGAGGTTTTGAATTTTACGTTTTTAGCGGATCAGCCTTTAATCAACATCTTCTTGTTTCCAGTTTGCAGGAAATTAACCGAACAGAGAGATGAAATGTTTAATTTTGTTTTAGGAGGGAATTGGAAATGAGGCCATGTGATAAAAGCATTAAGATGACTCTTGGCCTTGTTGAGGACATGCTGGGGCTTGCTGATGAAGGAGATGCGGTTCGGGAGGATTCCGGTTGCGGAATACTCTATGGAGTACTCAGGGATGCGGCTTTTAAAATCAAAAAACTGGCCGAATCTGAAAAGAATGCACATATTAAAAAGGGCTGGTGGAAGGAATAGAACCAGCAACAGATATATGGGTATTTGATCTAATAATGTTTAACATGAATTGATATGGAGAGGGAAACAACATGGAAAGTAAGGTATTAGAGGCAATGAAAAAAGCCAACAAGCCAGTCAGACCGGGGGATATTGCAAAAGAACTTGGACTGGAGAGCAAAGAAGTTTCCAGAATCATAAACAACCTCAAGAAGGATGGAAAAGTATTTTCTCCGAAAAGATGTTTCTATTCGATCAGTGAGGGTTAATTCTTGTAAGCTTCCTGGAGGAAAAAATGGCGCAACCTGAAGAGATGTGGCAATGCCAATCGACCAATTGTGGGTATATCTACAATCCTGACAAAGGGGATCGTAAAGGAAAAATCCCCAAAGGAACTGTTTTTGAAGATCTTCCAGAGAACTGGAAATGTCCCGTGTGTGGAGCAAGCAGGAAGGCGTTTAAGCCACTTGGCGGGCCGGGTTCTGTTGCGGAAGGGAATATATAAAATATGCATTTACCCAATGGCCCTTTAAAAATGAGAGTCTTGGGATGAAAGGAAACAAAGATGACCGCAAGTGAATGGAAAAAAGTGCACCTGTATCAATGCCCGTGCGGTTATGCCTATGAGCCTGAAAAAGGGGATGAAAACAAAGGGTGGAAACCTGGAACCCCATTTGAAAAACTGCCCGATCAACTGACTTGCCCTTCATGCCAGAGGGCTAAGATGCATTTTCGGGAAAAAAGTTTTTCGGTTCCGCTTAAATGAATTTGACATGCCTGTTTTTTGTTTTTTAAGATTTCTGTAAAAACCATGTAACGCTTTACAATTCAGGAGGAATTCGTTATGAAGTTAAAAGGCAGCCAGACTGAAATCAATCTGCTCACCGCATTTGCAGGAGAATCACAGGCAAGAAATCGCTATACCTATTTTGCAAGCCAGGCGAAGAAAGAAGGATTTGTTCAGATATCCTACATATTCGAAGAAACGGCGAACCAGGAGAAAGAGCATGCCAAGCGGCTTTTCAAATTCCTGGAGGGTGGAGAAGTGAGCATTACTGCCGCGTTTCCGGCCGGCGTCATCGGATCTACCCTGGAAAATCTTAAAGCTTCCGCTGCAGGGGAACATTATGAACAGACGGAGATGTATCCCGGCTTTGCAAACATTGCGAGAGAAGAAGGTTTTGGCGAGATCGCCGTTGTCTTTGAATCCATAGCTGTAGCGGAAAAGCAGCATGAGAAGAGGTACAACGACCTGGCTGCAAACATAGCAGCAGGCAGAGTATTCAAAAAAGACGCGGAAGTGGTTTGGAGATGCAGAAATTGCGGGTATATCCATACCGGGAAAGAAGCGCCAAATGACTGCCCGGCCTGTGCTCATCCCCAGGCGTATTTTGAAGAGCTGGGTGAGAATTACTGAGAATCACTAAAAACCCCAAATTTTAATCACTTTTTAAAGGAGGATATCATGGCTGAAAGACTGGAAGTCTATAAATGTGAAGTGTGCGGGAATATCATTGAAGTATTACACGGCGCCGCCGGGGAACTGGTATGTTGCGGAAAACCGATGATTCTTCAGAAAGAAAATACCGTTGATGCCGCCAAGGAAAAACATGTGCCTGTAGTAGAAAAGACAGCCGGCGGATTCAAGGTGAAAGTAGGCAGCGTTGCCCATCCGATGGAGGAGAAGCATTTTATCGAATGGATAGAAGTGATCGCCGATGGAAAAGCCTATACACAGTTCCTGAAACCCGGGGATGCGCCTGAAGCCACTTTCAATATTGCAGCTGATAGCGTAACAGCCAGAGAATACTGTACGATTCACGGACAGTGGAAAAGCTGATCGGACACGGAAAGGAGAATAACCCATGGGAGAATGGAAATGTAAAGAGTGCGGATACAGTCTTCAGGCGAATGTGCCACCTGAGAAGTGCCCATCCTGCAAACAGAAGTGTGAATTTCTTGATGTTGCCTGCTATATTCCTGACTGCGGTGCAACAGGTCAGGATCCCAGGCTGAAATAAGGTTCCCCTGAAAACTGGAGGTTGAAGGATGTCTGAAAAAAAGTACAGCGTAAGGGCGGAATGCCCGGAGTGTGCGTGCGGAAGCATAAGCCATATCACCCCCGAAGCAATGAGAAAAAAATTTATCGGAGATGAAAAGGAAATCGATATCCTTTGTCCGCTCTGCGGGGCGAAACACAAAGGGCAACTGGAAGAAGAAAAGGATTAAGAGACCCGGAGGTCAAGGATGAAAAAAGTACTGATAGTATATTCTTCAAGGACCGGCGAAACAAAAAATATTGCTGACCTGATTGGAGAGGGCATCCGTTTTGAAGGGCTTGAAGCGGAAGTAAGAAACGGATCCGCAATTAAGAAGGAAAGCGATCTGGAAGGATTTGATGGGTATGTTTTCGGCTCGGCCACCTATCATGGTGAAATGATCCAGGCAATGAAGGGGATTTTATTTCTTGCCGAAAAGGCAGGTCTTGAGGGCAAAGTGGGTGGTTCCTTTGGAGCATTCGGGTGGAGCGGTGAAGCTCCAACGCGCATCTTTGACACCATGAAAAACATTTTCAAAATGGACATGGTCGGAGGCCCTCTGCGGCTTAAATCCGCGAACCTTGGAGGCGGATCCCAAATGGCCCAGGATTATGGACGGGAAATCGCAAAAAGAATGAAAGGTTAGAAACATATAAAGGAGAATTGCCATGACAACACCACAGCATTGCCCCGGATGGGAACAGTTTAAAGATCTGAAAGCTTTTACGTGTGAATGCCCCGGCTGCGGAGAAAAAAAAGAGATTTTTTCAGATGAATTCGATAAAACCCATACCTGTTCAGCATGCGGGAAGGAAATTGACTTCACAAAGTGCACGCTGGATGCGGGCGTCTGAAAAGCCGCCTTTATCACAAAAAAACGTTTTCAACCACGAATAACACGAATAACACGAATGGGTAGATAGGCGGTTTCTTCCTGTGTGAGAGGCTTCGAGCCTCGATCATCCCGGCGATATGCTGCTCTTATAGGGAATTATCATTCTCTGAAAAAAGGTTCTGGAGAACGTAAGTTAGCTGGAATGACAAGGATCATCTGAATGTTTATACTTGGTTTGCAGGGAAGTCCAAGACTCAATGGAAATACAAGCATCCTCCTTGAGAAGCTTCTTGATGAGGCCCGAAATCTTGGCGCCGCTACCCAAACCATTCACGCGGCAAAGAAAAACATATTGCCATGCAAAGAGTGCGGAACCTGCGAAAGAAAAGGGTTCTGCCCCATTGATGACGACATGCAGGGGATCTATCCTCTCCTTTGGCAGGCGGATCTTATCGTCTTGGCTACACCCATATTCTTTTATGGCGCCACAGCCCAACTTAAAGCACTCATTGACCGGTCCCAGGCCCTCTGGTCAAGGAAATATGTCCTGGGGCTTTCCGATCCGGGCAGGCAATGGCGTAAAGGCGCCCTTATTGCGGTAGGCGCTACGAAGGGAAAAAATCTTTTTGAGGGAGTGATTCTGACTGCAAAGTACTTTTTTGACGCGGTTGGCGCCGAGTTCGCGGGTGAACTCACCTATAAACAGATCGAATCATCAGGGGATATAAAAGCCCATCCCACTGCTTTAAATGATGCAAACGAGATGGGGCAACGCCTGACTGCACCTTTCCTTAAAAGAAAGAAATTTCTCTTTCTGTGCGGGGAAAACGCATGCCGGAGCCAGATGGCCGGCGCCTTTGCAAGGAATTATGCGGGGGATCGTGTGGAAGCCTTGAGCGCGGGAAACAAGCCCGCAAAGGAGATCAATCCCATAGTGGTAGAAGTCATGCATGAGAAAATGATCGACATGGCCTACCTGAAACCGAAATCCCTGGAATCCGTGTCTTTTTCGGGAAAACCGGATCTGATTATTTCCATGGGTTGTGGGGATAGATGTCCGAATTTTCCTGGAGTTCCCATCGAAGACTGGGATCTGGAAGATCCCGCGGGAAAACCTGAATCCTTCATGAGGGAAACCAGGAACGAGATAGAAAAACGGGTAAAGCAACTCATTGACGAGAAATGTTGATGGCTTGGTAAAAAGCTCCCAAGGCCGTCACTCCCGCGAACGTGGGAGTCCATAAGCGGTTCATTCTCCTGGATTCCCGCGTTCGCGGGAATGACGAAAATGGATTATTTTTGACTTTTCACGAGTTCATCAATGTTGACGGTTCCGTAAAAAGGCAGACAGCGTTTTTTTTACGAACTGCAGTATCTTTTTTGTCGTGTTTTTGCAAGAATCTGACCTCGGAATGGCCGGGGTTTATAACATTTCATTATTTTTAACATGAGGGAGGAAAACATTATGGATAAGTATGTATGTTCAGTATGCGGTTACGTTTATGACCCTGCAGATGGCGACCCGGACAATGGTGTTGCCCCCGGCACCGCTTTTAAAGACGTTCCGGATGACTGGGCCTGTCCCGTATGCGGGGCGGCCAAAGATATGTTTGGAAAGGAGTAATGGATGAAACCCATCGAGATCGCTGATGGGATTTACTGGGTTGGTGTTGCCGACTGGAACATCAGAGACTTTCACGGCTATTCCACATACAAGGGGACTACCTATAATTCGTACCTTGTTGTAGATGATAAAATCACGTTGATCGATGCCGTGAAAAAGGAATTTGCGGATGAACTCATCGGCAACATTTCTCAAATTGTAGATCCCAAAAAGATTGACTACATGGTAAGCAACCACACGGAAATGGATCACTCCGGGGGGTTAGCAAGAGTTATGCACAGAATCGGAGAGGACAAGCCCCTCTACTGTTCCAAAATGGGACACAAAAACCTTTCCATGCATTTTCCACAGAAATGGAATTATATGCCCGTGGAAAATGGCGGAGAATTGCGTCTTGGTAAAAACAGCCTGACCTTTATGGAAACCAGGATGCTCCATTGGCCGGACAGCATGTTCTCCTACGTCAAAGAGCAGAAACTCCTTTTTTCCAGTGATGCGTTCGGCCAGCATTACTCCGGGCCGGAAAGATTCGATGACGAGATTGGGGACGATATCATGCCCCACGCTCTGAAGTATTTTGCCAATATCCTTCTCCCTTATTCACCTTTGATTCTGAAGCTGGTGGAAAAGGTGACCGATATGGGTCTGCCCATCGAAACCATATGCCCGGATCATGGCATCATATGGCGAAAG
>DUZB01000042.1 GCA_013349725.1 Deltaproteobacteria bacterium
AAAAGAAAAAAGGTTATAAGTATCCTGAAAATCACGTAAATCCTGTCACAATAACCCGGTAATATTCAAAAAGGACAGGCCGATAATTTTATATTGGCGACGTGGGCCGAATTCTCCTTGCTCTCCATTCCTTCCATCAATTTCCAAACATCAAAAGAACCTTGCCCGACCTTGGGCTTTCTGATATTCTGGCAGTATATTCAAACTGAAATCGGTGGAACAAAAAATGACCTTTGACTCTGAAACGGCTGATTACGACAGCCCGTGGAAAAACGCTCTGGAATGTTATTTTCGGGAATGCATTGAGTTTTTTCTTCCTGAGATGGCGCAGGATGTGGATTGGGAAAGGGGATACCTTTTTCTGGACAAGGAATTGCAGCAGGTGTCCAAAAATGCGGCTATCGGTCGCAGATATGCCGACAAACTCGTACAACTGTACCGCAAAGACGGCAGCGATGAATGGGTGTTGGCGCACGTGGAAGTGCAGGGGCAGAAAAGGAAACTGTTCTCTGAGAGGATGTACACTTACAATTACCGAACATTTGACCTTTTTCATCGGAAAGTAGCCAGCATCGCGATTTTGGCGGATGAAAATCCTTTGTGGCGTCCGGATCATTTCAGTTATGAATTATGGGGAAGTCGGGCCGGGCTGTGGTTTCCATGCGTGAAGCTTCTTGATTACAGTGAGAAATGGTCGGAACTGGAGGCATCGACCAATCCCTTTGCCTCGGTTGTGATGGCGCATTTAAAGGCGGTTGAAACCAAAGGAGACAACGAGCAGCGATACCGGTGGAAGCTGATCCTCATCAAAAGACTCTACCGCCAGGGATACGCTAAAGCAGATGTGATCAGGCTGTTTGCATTTATAGATTGGGTCATGTCCCTTCCCGCGGATATGGAAAAAGGCCTTTGGACGGAAATCCAAAAGTTCGAGGAGGAAACGAAAATGGAATATGTTACCAGCGTGGAAAGAATCGGTATGGAGAAAGGCATGGAGAAAGGCAGCCTGAATCTTCTGTGCCGTCAAATTGCGAAGCGGTTTAAAACCGGTTATGAATTGCTTCCGCCGATCTTCACGGGTTTGCGTGCGGAAGATATCGAAGAAATTGGCGAGCGTTTCCTGGATGCCGAGAGCGTGGATGAGATTCGTCGATGGGCGGAAGAGAAACGCAGGGCGAGGATGCAGTAGAAAAGCGGGGTAAAGGGAACAGACAGAAATGTCCTCAGACAGACCTCGTTGAGGAAACTGTGTATTGGTGGGCGGTACCAGACTGAGAGGTACCGACAAAAGTCGCATAGATCAGCAATGTTATTCCCGCAGAAGAAGAGTAACGATGGAACGTATGCTCCCGGGGACATCCTTAACTAATCAAATAACTTGGCATAATTGGGGGTGTTATCCTCAGTGGTCCGTTTCTCTCACCTTCCACTTTCTCATTCTTCTCTTGCCCCATTCCTCGATACTCCAATTCGCCCGTTGGCAGATCCTGCCTGCAACCGTCCAACCCCTCTCGAAAAATCCTCTTCTACAGTTGCCTCATAAGAATGAATATGAGATAATGCGTCGAAATGAAGCGAAAAGAACTTTTTTTGTTTCATCCTTTACCCTGTAAATGGTAGAATCCCGTTTCAGTACGGAAACTGAAACCTGATCGCACAGTTCCACATTTATGGTGAGGTAACGACACTGCCTGTTTATAAGAGCATTCTCCTGGCCCTTTTGCTTCTCCTGCCGGTCTATACTTCCGCGGTGTCTGCGGAGCAGGATCAGACGGAGACTTCTTCCCCGCCTCCCGGGGCAGCGGAAAACCCGGAAACCGGTTCCATCCGCCTGGGCGATCTGGATCTCGTTACTGAGGAGTATGTAGTCCAGGAAGGGGACTGGCTGATCAAGGTCCTTAGGCAAAAAGGAGTTCCCGCTGAAGGGGATGTGCGGAAAATCCTCATGCTTTTAAAAGAGCTCAACAGCTCTTTCCGTGACCTGAATATGATCCGGCCGGGGGAAAAGGTCGTGATTTTCGTCAAGGCCGGTTCTTCCGAAAAAAGCTCTTCAAGTGCCGCGCCGGCCGTTGAAAAGAACGCGCCGGAAGGCGCCGGAACTGAGAAGACGGAACCCGAAATTCCGAAGGGGGCGCCCGGTCAGCTCAAATATGAGACCTATAAAATGCAGCCGCACGACTCTGTCGGGGACCTTGCAGTAACCCGGTACGGGCTCTCTCGGGGGCAGTTGTACAACGAGTATTACCCTCTTTTCAGGGAGTGCAATCCCTCCATTAAAAACATGGACCAGATTTTCGTCGGCCGGAAGGTCCGGCTGCCTCTTTTCCCTCCTGTTCGGGCAGCGTCTCTTGAAAAGGCGCCCGGCATTCCCGACCTGGACAACGCATCAGAAGGCCGGGTGTCCATTAACCCCGTGAACGCCGGAACGAAAATCCCCGATCCTGTGATCAACCCGGAAAAAACATCCGACCGACCCCCTCAGCTGCCCCGTGATACCGCACGTGCCAGGCCTCCTGAAAAGAAACCTGCTCCTCCCGTTGCTTCAAAAAAGCCGAAAAAGAGTTCTAAACCTGTGGGAAGCGGGGAAAAGATTGGAATCGTTCCTGCCAGTATATCATATAAATCCAATGATATCGGATATATATTCACGGAAATGGGGAGTGACTGGATCGATTCCGGGGAACACTTCATTCCCTTGAAATCCGGGGGACAGATCAATCTCAAGGCATCGTCTTATCCGGTCATTCGCCTGAATGATGGCGTAACTGTCATTCTGGATATGACCGGTGAACTGCCGCAGGACATGAGCCGGTTTATTCAATCCACCTGGAGTGACTACCGGATTGTCCAGCTTGAAAGCGGCGATGATCTCAGATCCGCTCTCGATAAGATCCTGAAGGCCTGCGGGTTTACAAGGGCGGTCAAGGCGGGAGAGCCGCTTCTCCTTGGAAAGGATATTCGCGTTGAAATCAAGGGAGACTGGATTCTGGCCGTCACGGATGAAGTTGTCGACCCGGAAACAGAATACCTTGTCTTGAACCTCGTACCTTCCCCTCAAGGATATATTCCGGAAACCGTAAAGAACCATCTGGAAAGGTTGCGGGTTCACGTGATTGAATACCCACCCGGCGCCAATCCCCTGGATGGCCGTAAGCCGCGCGGCAAGGTGTACAAGGCGGGAGACAGATTTGCGCTGATAGAGGCCCTTTTGAAATTTACGGGCTATGCCTTTTCGACGCGGGAGCAGATTCCGGCCTTCACGGGGCAGAAAGAGGATTTCCGACTCGTAATCAATGCGGACTTTTTTGTGAAAACCGGCAGAGGGAATACCATCTTTGATCTGACCGGGCTGGACCCGCAAATCATCGCCCTCTTGAAAAAGCGGCAGATTTCAGTCCTTTCCCTGGTTGATGAAAAGGATCCCCTTGTCATCACGGACCGGATACTGGATAAGCTCCAGGTGAAGAGCAAAAAAGGGCCGCACAAAATGGAAGCCATCCATGACGCTGAAAATAAAAAAGTGGCCATCACCATGCCTGGCATACTTTTCAGAGGAGTAGATGGAAAGGAAGTCCTGGTAACTCCCGTGGAGGTTCCCGAAGAAATCTCGACCTTTCTATCGAAGAAAGAGCTTGGGCTGCTTCTCCTGTCCGGCTTTCCCTCCAGCGGTTCTCCCACCGTGGAACCCGAGCACTTAAAAAAAAATTAGAAAGAGAGAGAGATGACACAGTTAGAAAAAGCGAGATCCGGCGCCATCACCCCTGAAATGGTGATCGTGGCGGAAAAGGAAAAAGTTGATAAGGAGTGGCTCAGGGATCAGATAGCCAATGGAAAAGTGGTGATCCCGGCAAACAGCGCCCATAAGAATCTGGTTCCCTGCGGGATCGGGAAAGGCCTCACAGTAAAAGTCAACGCAAACATCGGAACGTCTTCAGACAGGGCCCTGCTGGATGAAGAGCGGGAAAAGCTTCGCGTAGCCATCGAGGCCGGCGCAGACGCCGTCATGGACCTTTCGACCGGCGGCAATATTGACGAATCGCGAAAAGCAATCCTGGAAGCATCCACAGTATGTGTGGGGACGGTGCCCATTTACCAGGCTGTGGTCGAAACGGTGGAGGCAAAGGGCGGCCTGATTCACCTCAGCGTTGACAAGATATTTGAGGTCATTGAAAAGCAGTGTGCGGATGGCGTTGATTTCATCACTGTTCACTGCGGCTTGACCCGGGGCGCCCTTGAGATGCTGAAGGCCCAGGGGCGGATCACAAATATCGTGAGCCGGGGAGGTTCGTTTCTGACCACCTGGATGCTTCATCACGACAGGGAAAACCCGTTGTACGAGCACTACGACAGGCTCCTTGAAATTGTCAGGAAATACGATGTTACCCTGAGCCTTGGAGATGGACTGCGACCGGGCTGTCTTGCCGATGCCACGGACAGGGCCCAGATCCATGAACTGATGACCCTGGGGCACCTGACCAAACTGGCCCGGGAAAAAGATGTGCAGGTTATGATAGAAGGCCCCGGGCATGTTCCCCTGAATCAGATAGAAGCCAATGTCATTTTGCAGAAACGGCTCTGTTACGGGGCGCCTTTTTATGTGCTTGGCCCGCTGGTGACAGACATCGCGGCCGGTCACGACCATGTGGCCTGCGCGATCGGGGGGGCTCTGGCGGCAGCAGCGGGGGCCGACTTCCTCTGCTACGTGACCCCTTCAGAGCATCTCTGCCTTCCTGATGCGGACGACGTTCGGGAAGGTGTGATTGTGACGAAAATTGCAGCCCATGCCGCAGACATTGCCAAAGGGAATAAGGCTGCGATCGAAAAGGACAGACAGATGGCCATCGCCCGAAACAATCTCGACTGGGACTCCATGCTCAAGCTGGCCATTGACCCCAAAAAAGCCGGCGAATACCGGGAAAAGAATCCTCCCAGCGAGGATGATGTATGCACCATGTGCGGGAAATACTGCGCTATCAAGCAGGTGAGGGAGTATTTTTCGTAAAGGCGGAAGGCGGAAGGCGGAAAGCAGGGGGCCTAACTGCGCAATCCGAAATCCAAAATCCAAAATCCAAAATCCAAAATGCGTTCACTTTCCCAGGCAGAACCGGCTGAAAATACTTTCCAGAATATCCTCGTTCGTAGTTTCCCCGATGATCTCGCCTAAGGCATCCAGTCCGCTCTTCAGCTCCAGCGCGATGATTTCCAGGGGAACCCCCTCCCTGGTTCCTTTCAGGGACGCTGTAAAAAAGTCCAGGGCCTGTTTCAGCGCCTGCTGTTGCCGCAGATTCGGTCCCACCGTTTCCAGTGGCGCCTCCTGTCCGTCCCTGAGAACCGTTTTCGCCATGGTTTTTCTCAGGTCATCTATCCCTTTCCCCGTCAGAGCGGAAATGCTGACCCTGGGAAGGGCGGGCAGGATCTCAAGGTCCGATGCCTCCCTGGGATTGCAGGGCAGGTCTGTTTTGTTCAGAACAAGAATGGCCTGCATACCGTCTGCCCTTAAAAGAATATCCCTGTCCTCCCGAGACAGAGGACGGCTCCAGTCTATGACAATCAGGAGCAGATCCGCCTCAGAGACCTTCTTTTCCGTCAGGTTGATTCCGAGATGTTCCAAATCATCGGCTGCATCCCGAAAACCGGCAGTGTCCACCAGACGGAAAGGGATGCCCGAGATTTCGACGCCGGACTCAATGAAATCCCTGGTTGTTCCGGGAAACGGAGCAACGATGGCCCGCTCTTCATTCAGGAGGCGGTTCAAGAGACTGGACTTTCCGGCGTTGACCCGTCCCGCAATGACCGTATTGATCCCTTCCATCCAGATCCTGTTGGAACCTGACCCGATCAGTTTTTTGACAGGCCTTATGAGCCTGTTTTTAATGGCATCGGGCCAGTCGCCATTCAGGGAGGCCGTCTCGAGGCCTTCATCCGGAAAATCAATGGCTGCTTCCACGCCCGCAAGGATGTGGACGGCATGAGCCCTTAATTCCTCTATCTGGTCCCCGAATAGCCCCGACATGTGCCGTGAAGCAAGGAAAAGGCCTTTCTCCGACCTGGAGTTGATGAGATCCATGACCGCTTCGGCCTGGGTCAGGTCTATACGGCCGCTTAGAAATGCCCTCAGGGTAAACTCACCGGGTCTGGCCGGCCTTGCCCCCTGCTCCAGTACAATTCTCAGAATGGTTTCCAGAAGGGCATAGCTGCTGTGGGAGTTGATTTCAACGATGTCTTCGCGGGTGTAGGTATGGGGGGCACGCATGAAGGTGAGGAGAACTTCATCTACGGGGCGCCCTGTGCCGGGCTCAACGAGATATCCAAGATAGAGGCGGTGACTCCGGAAGAGTTTTCGGTCCTTTTTTGGCCGGAACACAGTCTCTGCAATGGGATGGGAAAGGGGCCCGCTTATGCGAATAATGCCGATCCCCGCCCTGCCCGGAGGCGTAACGATGGCGGCAATGGTATCGTTGGGGACGTCACTCATTCGATGGTCACGGGGCCTTCGGCCGTCATTCGATGGTCATCCGGTTGTCATTGGGGCACGGCCGTCATGGTTTGTAATTTCTGGAAAAGACAGAGCGAAGCGATACCACAAATCTTCAATCTTCAATCTTCAATTTGCAGGCGCCTCTTTGCCGGCACGACCGGATTTTGAAGAATGGCGACTTTTCGGGATGATCACCACTTTTTTGAGGATGCCCTCGCCGCTGCCTTTTGTTCCCAGTTCTCCATCATCCTTCAGGGCCAGGTGCACAATTCGTCTGTCGTGTGGATTGAGAAGATTGGTTGCTACCGGCTTCTTGATCCTTTTTGCCTTGTCGCCCATTCTTTTGGCCATTTCAACCAGGAACTCTTCTCTCCTACTGCGGTAGTTCTCGGAGTCAATGAGGACACGGGTCCTTTTTTCAAGGGATTTGTTAACAATCTTGTTCACAATAAACTGAAGGGCATCTAATGTTTTCCCCTTCCGGCCTATCAGCAGTCCTGACTTATCCCCTTCTATGTTCAGATTGATGGTGCCGTCCACAAAAGCCGCGGTTACTTCCGTTTCTTCCATGGGAATAAGAGCAAGAATATTTTCAAGGGCCTCTTTGGCTACGGCGATCGCGCCCGTCTCTTCCGCCGTCCCTTCCACCGTTTCCTGAGCCGCGGGTGTCACGGGAACTTTTTCGGCCATCGCCACTGCCGGTACAGCAGTTTTCTTCTCCGGTGCAGCAGGTTTCTCCTCCGGAACGGTCTCTTTGACGATGGGGACGGCTTTGATTCTGGCCTTTCTGCCTCCCACCAAACCGAAAATTCCTGCGGATCCCGGTTCAAGGACTTTGATCTGCAATTCATCTCGCGTGAGATTCAGGGTGCGGCAGGCTTTAGCCACAGCATCTTCCTCGTTTTTTCCTTCAAATTCGTAGGGTCGCATGGGTGTCCTCCAGAAATTACGCCGGGCTCTTATGGATTCTGTACTGCTGACCTATGGATAAGAGATTGTTTACTAACCAGTACAGAACAAGTCCGGATGGGAAGTTGATAAACATGAAGGTGAAAATAACGGGTAAAAACATCATGATTTTAGCTTGGGCCGGATCACCGGGCGTTGGCGTCATTTTCTGTTGGAGAAACATGGAAGCACCCATCAGCAGGGTCAGCACCGGTATGCCGTAAGGCGGGGTCATGAACGGAACCTGGAACGAAAAGTGGAACAGCCGGTCCGGAGCTGAAAGATCGTTGATCCAGAAAACAAACGGGGCATGCCGGAGTTCGATACAGTTCCCCAGAACCCTGAAAAGCGCGAAAAAAACAGGGATCTGTATGACCATGGGGAGACACCCCCCCATGGGATTCACTTTGTACGTCTTGTACAAACCCATGATCTCCTGATTCATCTTTTGTTTGTCATTCTTGTATTTCTCTCGTATCTTGGTCATCATGGGCTGGAGTTTCTTCATCTCATTCATCGACTTGTAACTTTTGTGGGTAAGAGGCCAGAAAAGAATCTTCACAAGGATGGTGAGCAGGATGATGGATACCCCGTAATTGTGAATGTAATCGTAAAAAAAACGCAGGATGTAAAGGAGCGGTTTTGCAATAATATCCGTCCATCCGAAATTGATGGCCTGCTCCAGATTCTTTCCGAACTTCTTCATGATGCCCAAGTCTCGGGGGCCCAAATAATATTCGTATTGGGCCGATTGCAGTCCAAGAGGATCGATGGTGACGGGGGGCAGCAGATAGAGCCCCTTGAGGGCCCCGGACGAAAGTTTCCGGGCCTTGAAGGTTCCTTTTTCAGCCACTTCAGGCACCACGGCGGAAATGAAAAAATTGTCCTCGTAGGCAACCCAGCCCAACTTGCCGGAAACGGTTTTTTCTTCGTTTACATCTTCCAATTCCGTTTCTTCCAGCTTATCGTCTAAAAGGACGGCAAAGCCGTCGTAGGAATAGTAACTGGACTTTGTTTCGGGGGGCATCGCCATGAGGGAGGCCGCAAAGCTTCCCGTCAGAGGAGTCGCCGTCCGATTGGTCACGTCCACCTTCAGATCAATCCGGTACTGATCCGGATAAAAGCGGAAGGTCTGCACGAGAACGATGCCTTCTTCGGTCTGGGCCTGAAATATGAGTTTTGCGGGGGAAGATGCAGGATCAAGCCGGATAACGTCGCGGTCAGCGTGAAAAACCAGATTCAAAGGTTCACTTGCAGTCTGGTTCTGAAAGCCTGTAATCAGATAACGGCCCATGCCGTCTTTAAAGGTAGCCAGATCGATCAAGGGAGAATCGGCAGCGATTGTCTGGCGATATTCCTTTAGCTTGAAACTCTTTATGGTGGGGCCGACATTGCTGAAGACGGCCTTGTAGAGGGGGGTGTCTACTGTAATTTCCTTTTCATCCGCTCTTGAAACAGGCGCCAACGCCGCCTGAACGGAGCTATCAGAGGACGCTCCAGGGATCTTTTGCGGGGTCTGTGCTGGAACGGACTGAACGGGCTGGTCTTTAAGGGTTCCCTGTGAGGCTGTTTTCTGTTCTGTTGGAACCTGGTCCTTTGTTGGGCCGAAAAAGAATGACCAACCTACGAGTACGACGAAAGATAAAGCAAAAGCTATTATTGTTTTTTTATCCATAGGATGTGGACCTGCTCAAGCTGTCGCGTTTCAACCTGATCTGCAGGGGCTCTTCATTAGCAGGCGCCAACATTAAAAGCATGCACCATAAAGGTCCGGCTGCAGGCCGGATTGTCGCGCGGGGCGAGATTTTTTGATGTTTGAAACGTAAATCCCGCTTTCAGCGGGAAACCGAATGGGTTCAGCATTCGACATTAGCCATCGGACAAACGAAGTTTTACACAAGAGGGTCGTATCCGCCGGGATGGAACGGATGGCATTTGGCTATCCTCAGCACAGTCAGGTATCCTCCTTTCAGCACACCGTATTTCTGAAAGGCCTGGCGGGCATAGTTAGAGCATGTGGGATAGAAACGGCAGGAAGGCGACAAGAAAGGGGAAACCAGCAGCTGATATGATGATATCAGCCACATGGGCAACTTTCTACAGAGAAGAAACAAATTTTTTATCCAGGAAGAACTCACCGAGTTCATTTTGCGTTTTCTTGAAGTCCAGATATCCGGAATCCTTTTTCGCTATGACTACAAAATCATATCCATGGGGAAAAAAAGGTCTGTTGAGTCTGAAGAATTCTCTGATTAGCCGTTTGACTCTGTTTCTTACTATCGCGTTTCCCACCCTTTTGCTGACACTGACCCCAAGCCTGCTGATTTGTAATCCGTTGTGTTTGGCGATAACAATAAAATGTTTTGCGTGATGCCGCTTTCCCGACCGATTAAGATTGACAAATTCGGCCCGCTTCAATAACCTCAACTGTTTTTGAAACGAAAAAGGTTCCATGAAATCGCACTACAGTCAGCAGGATTCTTAAAAGCGTTTATACTGTCAGCCGTTTTCTTCCCTTGGCTCTTCTTCGCCTTAAGACGTCCATTCCGCCTTTTGTCTGCATCCTGGCCATGAAACCGTGAGTTCTTGCTCTTTTAATTCTGCTGGGTTGATAAGTTCTTTTCATAATGGTATAGTATCCCCTGCGTTGGATTTAGCGTAATCTTTAATATAAGCACAGGTTAAACTCTCTGTCAAGACAAAATAAGCAGTTGTGACATTCCCTCTTTTGAAATGGTCTCCCGTGTCCTTTTCGGAGGTTCAGGCCGTGAAAAAATTTTCATGAAAACTGCCGGGTTTCTGAAATTCCGGAAGGTTTTTTTTAAAACAAGCATTTCAAAAGGTTATGGTAAAGGGCTGAAATCAGGTTTTTCGGAATAGGTCCATTTTATAATTGATAATTTGGTTTACATCCTTTAAGAATAACAAAGCAGATATTGTGTGTGAGAAAAACGTAACCCCTCTCGCCAATGCCTTTCAGGGACTTTTCGCGAGACCATGAAGATTGATCAATATATTTTTAAGGAAAGGAGAACTCTATGATTTTTGATCCGATTCTGGGTCTATTCTCCAACGATTTGGCCATCGATCTGGGCACTGCCAACACGCTGGTTTATATGAAAAGCAAGGGGATTGTGCTGAGGGAGCCCTCTGTGGTCGCCGTGAGACAGGACGGAAGAGGGGGCCACAAGGTCCTGGCTGTCGGCAGAGAGGCAAAAATGATGTTAGGGCGGACGCCTGGAAATATTGTCGCCATTCGCCCGATGAAAGATGGGGTAATCGCGGATTTTGAAATTACCGAGGCCATGCTCCGCCATTTCATCCGAAAGGTTCATAACAGAAGGACCTTCGTACGACCTCGAATCATGATCTGCGTACCGAGTGGCATCACCCAGGTGGAAAAGAGGGCTGTCCGGGAGTCCGCCGAATCTGCGGGGGCCAGGGAGGTCTTTCTCATTGAAGAACCCATGGCGGCGGCCATCGGGGCTGGATTGCCCATTACCGAACCCATATGCAACATGGTTGTTGATATCGGCGGAGGGACAACGGAAGTTGCCGTCATATCCCTTGCAGGCATTGTTTACAGCAAATCCATAAGAGTCGGCGGGGACAAGATGGATGAAGCCATCCTTCAACATATCAAGAGAAAATACAATCTCCTCATCGGCATAAGCACCGCGGAAATCATAAAGACAGGAATTGCCAATGCCTATCCGACCGAGCAACCTGAGACCATCGAGGTGAAAGGAAGAGATCTTGTCAGCGGAATCCCCAAGATCCTGATCATCGACTCCGATGAGATCCGGATGGCTATTTCTGAACAGGTGGATGCGATTGTTGAAGTGGTCCGAGTCGCACTGGAGCAGACCCCTCCCGAACTGGCGGCGGATATCGTGGACAGGGGCATCGTACTGACCGGAGGAGGCGCATTGCTCAAGAATCTTGATGCCCTTTTGAGAGAAGAAACAAAACTGCCTGTCACCATAGCAGAAGACCCCCTCTCTACGGTTGTTTTAGGATCAGGAAAGGCTCTCGACAATATACACCTCCTCAGGGAAGTTACAATCCGGTAGGGAAATTGGTTATTTTATTGCTTCCTTATTCGCGGCTGGAACCTAAAAAAAGCGGGGATAACTTCGGCATTGCTAAGGGAAAAAGGGCTCGGCAAAATATGGATCTGGATCGTTTTCACAGGCTTCGCACTTTTTCTGCTTTCGGCGAATTCCGGTCCGGATCTATCGTGGAACCCTGCCGAACAATTCATCATTGAGGTCACCGCTCCGTTTCAGAAATTGATGAAACAGGTGGTCGGTTCCGTGGAAAAGGTCTGGACTGATTATTTTTACCTTGTCGGTCTGAGGGATGAAAACAGGGGCTTAAAGCAGGATCTCGATACCTTAAAATCAGAAAACAGCCGATTTAAAGAACTGCTGGCAACGCACGAAAGGCTGAGAAAACTTCTTCAATTCAAACAGATCATCAGAAACTCCGTTGTTGCAGCCCAGGTCATCGGACTCGATCCTTCCGGCTGGTTCAAATCAATTATCGTGGACAAAGGGACTCTGGCCGGCGTGAAAACGGATATGCCCGTCGTGAATGCCTCAGGGGTTGTGGGACGGGTGATTTCCGTATCCCCTGATTTTTCCAAAATCCTGCTCGTCGTGGACCAGAACAGTGCGGTGGACTGCCTTCTGCAGAGGTCGCGGGACAGGGGGATCCTCAAGGGACTTTCAACGGACGTGTGCAACCTTGAGTACCTCGTCAAGACGGCGGATGCCGCGGTCGGAGATCAGGTCATTACATCCGGATTGGGGGGGGTGTTTCCCAAAGGCCTGCCGGTAGGAAAAATCCTGGATATCGATGAAAACCCAGGGATGCTTTTCAAGGAGATCAAGGTAAGGCCTGCGGTCGATTTCTCAACGCTTGAAGAAGTAATGATCATACTCAATGTGGATAAAACAAATAGAAAAGAGAAAGTTTCGATACATTGAAGAATCGAAACCGGACAGGAAAATCAGTTTCCACATCCTGTTGTGGTTGGTCGGAGTTCTTTTGACCCTGTTGAAGGGGATCTGGACCAATCCCTGGGGAGTTGATCTTTTTGACTTGGACTTTCTGACGATTCTAACAGCCTATCTCTTCCTGTCCTCGGGGCAGTTAGCGGCAGGATCTTTCGCCCTGGGGCAGGGAATTCTCATCGATCTTTTTTCAGCCGGATTGCAGGGTCTTTTCCCCGCTCTTTATCTTGGTGCTTTCTGGGGAATCACCATCGTTTCCAGGTTTGTCAATCTCAGGGAAGCCAAAGGGCAGGCGATTATTGTAGCGATTGCAGTGCTGTTCAAACAGATGTTGATGGTTTTGCTTGTCGGTTTTTTTTCCCGTGATCTGATTGTATCCTTTTATTTTTTCAAGGTGGCCGCCATTTCTATTCTTGGCAGTGGGATCATCGCCCCTCTGGTATTCATGCTGCTCAACGGTCTTCGCGCCGTGCCTCCGGAAGATGAACCCGACCTTTCTTCGGGGCGGTCCATACCTCTTCAGGAACCCTTGGCTGATGGGAAGTAAGCGGTAAGCAGTGGGTGGTGATCAGTGGTCAGTAAACCTTGAACCGTGTTGAAGTAGAGATAGCAATTTGAAAAACTCCAAATTTGATCCTGTTTCATCTGAAATCTTTCAAAAACAGCTGAAATTTGTTTCCCTGTTCGTTTTAGCCATATTCAGCATATTGATTCTTCGTTTGTGGTTTCTACAGGTGGTGAAGGGTCCGGTTTATCTATCCAAGTCGGAACATAATCGTATCCGGCTTCATTATGTAGACTCTTCGCGGGGGATGATCCTTGACAGAAAAGGGGATATCCTGGTGGATAACCGACCTTCCTACAATCTGTATGTTATTCCCGAGGACATCCAGGACCGTACCAGCCTCTTTTCCAAATTGGAGGGCTTGATTGAATTCGATTCGGATCAGGCAACGCAGCAGCTCAACGCGGCCGCACGCAACATGCCTTTTAAACCGGTTCTTATCAAGAAAGACATTACCCGTGATGAGTTAGCCAGAATTGAAACCCATGGGTTTGATCTGCCCGGGATCGGCATACAGATCAAGCCCCAGCGGCGTTATTCCAGAGGCGATCTGGCGCCCCATGTACTCGGTTATCTTGGGGAAGTCACGGAAAACCAATTGCAGAAGGGGGTATATGAAAATATCAGGTCGGGGGACTTGATCGGAAAGACTGGAATAGAATGGAGATGGCAGCCCTTGCTCCATGGCCTTCGAGGAGGAGAACAGGTGGAGGTAGACGCTGTAGGCCGAAAGATTCAGTTGATTTCACGTAAGGCTCCTGTTTCCGGGTCGGATGTCTTTCTCACCCTGGATACCGATCTGCAAGCCCTTGCCAATGGACTTCTTCGGGAAAAACATGGGGCCATCGTCTGTCTGAACCCCATGAATGGTGAAGTATTAGCTCTGGCAAGCAGCCCCTCTTTTGATCCCAATCTCTTCATAAAGGGAATTGATCAGGAAACCTGGAAGGATATGGTTTCATCCGGCGATTTTCCGCTTCAGAACCGGGCTCTGACGGGTCAGTACCCGCCCGGATCGGTTTTTAAGATTGTCATTGCTCTGGCAGCTCTGCAGGAAGGAGTCGTCACAGCAGACGAGGAAATATTCTGCGGCGGGTCTTTTTTTCTGGGAGAGCAGAAATATCGATGCTGGAAAAAATATGGCCACGGCAAGGTAAATCTCCACAGGGCCCTGGTGGAATCGTGCGACGTCTATTTCTATACGGTTGGCAAAAGATTGGGAATTGACAAAATTGCCCATTATGCAAAGCTTTTAGGCATGGGAAGGGAGAGCGGGTTGGCTCTGGGCAATGAAAAAAGCGGACTGGTTCCTACGAAAGAATGGAAAATGAGGCGATGGGGAGTTCCATGGCAGGCCGGCGAAACGATCTCCACTTCCATCGGGCAGAGTTTTGTTCTTGCAACACCCATTCAGATGGCTACCCTGATCTCCGCGGTTTTTAACGGGGGGGTCATATTTAAGCCCCAGGTGACAAGATGGGTCAGAAAACCCGGCGGTGAAATCACGCAAAAGTTTACTCCACAGTCTACGGGTAAAGCAGAAATAAAGAAGGAATACCTGGATGCTGTGCGATCCGCCTTATGCGGTGTGGTCAATGAGCCCCGCGGCACTGCAAGAAACGCATCGATAGAAGGGATTACGGTCGCCGGAAAAACAGGAACGGCGCAGGTAATCGCCATGAAAAAGGACCATGTTCCGAAAGACGAAGAGAAAATCCCATGGAAATACAAGGATCATGCCTGGTTTGTCGCAATTGCACCTGCTGAGGCCCCTGAAATAGCGGTCGCTGTCATCATCGAGCATGGTGGTCATGGCGGAAGCGCGGCCGCTCCCCTTGCAAAGAAACTGATTGAGGCGTACATGGCCGGGCGCGATCAGGGATGAGGGTTCGTGAAAATGTTACTTGATCGCCGGTTGATACAGAACTTCGATTGGGTTTTGCTTATTCTGCTCATTATTATCGCCGGAGTCAGCATCCTTAATCTCTACAGCGCAACCTATCCTATCCGGGAAATTGGCGGCGCGCAGATTTTCAAAAAACAGATATACTGGTTTCTGATCGGATTTTTTGTCTTCTTTATGATGACCACGTTCAACTATTCGCTTCTGGAACGGATGGCTTTCCCGGCCTATTTCATTTCTGTTATTCTGCTTGTTATCGTACTGGTCGTTGGAAAAGTGTCATCCGGGTCGCAAAGATGGCTTGTTCTGGGCCCCATCTCTTTCCAGCCTTCTGAATTGATGAAAATCGCCATGGTTATGGTTCTGGCCAAGTTTTTCAGTGAGCAGGGCGGTTCTTCGGAGTATAGACTGAGGGATTTGTGGCAACCGTTCCTTTTGATTCTTTTCCCGTTCGCCTTTATACTGAAAGAACCGGATTTAGGCACGGCCCTTTTCCTGGCGCTTTTGTCGGCCTCCATGGTGCTGATTGCAAAGGTACACTGGAAATCATTGCTCATCTTCTTTGCAGCCTGTGCATCCTTTGCCCCTTTTGTCTGGATCGGTTTGAAGGACTACCAGAGGGCTCGAATTATGACCTTTATCAACCCTGATATGGATCCATTGGGCGCCGGGTACCACATTAACCAGTCCAAGATTGCCATAGGCTCCGGATTTTTATGGGGGAAAGGTTTTCTGCAGGGAACCCAGACGAGGCTGCATTTTCTTCCGGAACAGCACACTGATTTCGCTTTCTCTGTCCTGGCAGAGGAATGGGGTCTCATCGGGTCGGTTGCCGTTCTCTTTTTGTATCTTTTTCTCATATTGTGGGGGCTGAATATTGCGAGGAGCTCAAAGGACCGGTTCGGCTCTATGATGGCTATCGGAATTGTAGGTATTGTTTTCTGGCAGGTTGTCATCAATGTGGGAATGGTAACCGGTCTTCTTCCTGTGGTGGGAATTCCCCTGTTGCTTTTCAGCTATGGCGGTTCATCCCTGATTACCTCCATGGCTGCGCTGGGACTTCTCATGAACATCAGCATACGGCGTTTTATGTTTTAACAGGCCCAGTTCCTGGGCAGATAGCGCCGATTTTGTGCATTTTTTAAAAAATGTATTATATTGCCCGAACTTTTGAATTTGAGAGCGGGGCTGTAAGCGACCTCAAGAAGGCCATAGACAGGATAGCCCCTGAGGATATATACTACGAGCATAATG
>DUZB01000043.1 GCA_013349725.1 Deltaproteobacteria bacterium
ATTATAATGCGATTTTTCCCACGATGGGATATGTGGCGGGGGTGAAAGCCTTCGCCGCCGCCGTACTGGGAGGGATAGGGAGCGTACCGGGCGCCATACTTGGCGGCGGAGTCCTGGGGATTGCAGAGGTCATGGGCGCCGGATATATATCCTCTGAATACCGGGATGGCATATCCTATGCGGTCATGATTGGAGTCATCCTCTTTAAACCATCAGGACTCATAGGCAGAAAGATCGGGGAGAAGGTATGACCGCTCTGGATCCAGGCAAGCTCAGAAAACATACCCTGATTTCGTGTCTAATCCTGTTCATTGTTCTGCTGCCATGGATCCCCATGGGACACTCTTCCAACTATCTGCTCAGGATCCTTACCACAGCCATCCTGTACATGATCCTTGCCTTGGGGTTGAACATTGTACCCGGATTCACCGGACTCCTGGATCTGGGATATGTGGGATTTTATGGAATCGGCGCCTACACTTCCGCGCTTTTGACCATCCACTATGACCTCAGTTTATGGGTAATCCTCCCGTTAGCCGCTCTGAACGGGGCACTGTGGGGGGTGCTTCTCGGACTGCCGACACTGCGTCTCACCGGAGACTATTTCGCCATTGTGACCTTTGGGTTCTCGGAACTTGTGGTGCTTGTGCTGCGCAACGAACTCTGGCTGACCCGGGGTCCCATGGGCCTTCCGGGAATTCCTGCCCCCTCCATCTTCGGGCATACCCTTGTGCACGAATGGGAATTCTATTATCTCATCCTCTTTCTCCTGCTGATCGTACTTTTTGCAGTCACACGCCTGGAGGACTCGAGGCTGGGACGTGCCTGGTTTGCCATTCGTGAAGACGAAATTGCGGCCCAGTGCTGCGGCATAAACCTGATTTGCTACAAGGTTACCGCATTTGCCATCAGTGCCTCCATCGGAGCCATGGGCGGAGCTTTCTACGCCAGGTGGTTTCTTTTCATTCATCCCGACATGTTTAAATTCTGGGAATCGATCCTGATTCTCTGCCTCATCGTATTCGGCGGCATGGGCAGTATCGCAGGGACCATGTTAGGCGCGCTGATCCTGATCCCGCTTTCGGAAATCCTGCGAATTGTCCTGCCCCAGGAACTGTTTAACGCCCGATACCTGGTGTACGGATTCATTCTGGTTCTCATGATGCGATTAAGACCCGAGGGGCTGATTCCCTTTGAACGTTCCCGGGCAGCCAAAGCTCTAAAAACGAAAAAACGGATCGGCGCTGCAAAAGAGAAGGAAGGGGTCTGACATGGATCTGCTTTTAAAAATCAAGGGGCTGAGCAAGGCCTTCGGTGGTCTTACGGCCCTGCAAGATATCGATCTCCAGGTGGAACCGGGTGAGATCGTTGGCATTATCGGGCCCAACGGCGCAGGGAAAACCACCCTTTTCAACTGTATTACAAGCCTTTATCACCCATCCGAAGGGGAAATTCATTTCCAGGGCATTCCCATTACTCCCCGAAAATCCAAAAAGAAGGAGGCCTTAATCAGAAGATTGACCATGCTCTTTTTCTTTCTTGGTTTGTTCTGGGTTCCTCTCTTCTGGTCCGTATTTATGCCACTGACCGATTACCCGTTTGAGATGTTTCTTGTAGGCCTTTTTATTCTGGCCATCCAGATTTTTCTTGTGATAGGGCTTCGCAAATTCGAAATCTGGGCCTGGGGACTGACCCTTGTTTTTCTCCTGAATGATCTTATTTTTGCTTGCTGGTGGCTAAAATATCCCAATGAAAACATGTCGCTCATCGGAACCGAGATACCGGCAAATTTCCTTGCCATTCCCTGGTCGATCGCAGTTTTGCCTTTCAGTGCCTATTTTCTGTGGCAACTTTTCCACAAACCCGTCCGCCGATTATTCGGGTTCAGGGTTGGACCTGATGCCATCTGCAGGGCGGGAGTATCCAGAACATTCCAGAACATTCGTTTGTTTTTCAATCTGAGCGTTCTCGATAACGTAAAAACAGGGTTCCACGTGCGACTGAAGACAGGAGTCCCGGGCGCCCTCCTGAGGACACGCTTTCAGCGGGAAGAGGAAATCCTGGCCGAAAAAGAGGCATTGAACTGTCTCCGCTTTGTTGGCCTCGAACAGAAAGCTTTCCATATGGCAGGTGCTCTGGCCTATGGTGAGCAGAGGCGACTGGAAATTGCCCGCGCCCTTGCCTCCGAGCCCAGGCTGATTCTCTTAGATGAACCGGCAGCCGGCATGAACCCGAAGGAATCTGCCCACATGACCGAATTGATTCTTAAAATTCGTGAAAACGGCATTTCCGTACTTATCATAGAGCACGACATGAAGGTCATGATGAACCTGGCCGATAGGATATATGTTCTAAACTATGGGAAATTGATTTCCGAAGGGAGTCCCGAGGAGATAAGGTCCGACCCGAAAGTCATCGAGGCATACCTCGGAAAGGCCCATGCAGCGTGTTGAAGCTCCTTGATATTCACGCCTATTACAGGAACATCCATGCCATGCAGGGAGTCTCCGTCCATGTTCCTGAAAAGAAGATCTGCTGCCTGATAGGAGCCAACGGGGCCGGAAAGTCAACCACCCTGATGGCCATAAGTGGAATAAAGAAGATTTCTTCGGGAGCCATCCTCTTTTCCGGGGAGCCCATACACGAACTGGCGCCGGAAGAAATCGTCAGAAAAGGAGTGATCCAGGTTCCTGAGGGTCGCCGCGTTTTTCCGCATATGACGGTTCAGGAAAATCTTGCCCTCGGCGCCTATTTGAGAAAAGCCAAAAGAGATGTTTCAAAGTCTTTGGAAACCGTATTCCTTCTTTTTCCCGTTTTGAAGGGACGACGGGCACAGATGGCCGGAACCATGTCGGGGGGAGAGCAACAGATGCTTGCCATCGCCCGTGCCATGATGGGCGCTCCCCGCGTCCTTTTGCTGGACGAACCTTCTCTGGGGCTTGCGCCGCTGTTGGTGGAACAGATCATGGCAATTATCAGGCAAATCAGGGAAGATGGGATCACCATTCTCCTTATCGAACAGAATGCCCACGCCGCTCTGACCCTTGGAGACTACGGATACGTCATGGAAACGGGGAAGGTGGTCCTGGAAGACAATGCGTCAGATCTCCTTGAAAACCCAAGAGTAAAAGAAGCCTACTTAGGATAACAGACTATTTAGCTTAGAATGATTGACATAAAACTCCAGATCATGTAGTTCAATGCCACTGATTTGATATGAAAGGAAGGTTTAGACACGAAAAAATGGCAAGATGAAAGATATACAGAATCACACGGACGATAGAAACATGGACATTGATCAGGTGGGGGTGAAAGGGATCAGATATCCCATCACGGTCTTAGACAAAGATATGGGCGAACAGCAGACTGTAGCCAAAATCAACATGTATGTAAATCTGCCTCGATACTATAAAGGGACGCATATGAGCAGATTCGTTGAGATTCTAAATGAGCACAGTCGCCGTATTTCCGTCCAGAACTTCACTGAAATCCTCGAAGAGATGAAGACAAGATTAGACGCGGAAAGTGCTCACATTGAGATTACTTTTCCCTATTTTATCAATAAATCGGCGCCCGTAACCGGAGCCCAAGGGCTCATGGAATACAAATGCACGTTCAAAGGCTCCCTGAACAGTGGGAAAGACCTGATTCTCATGATCAACGTACCGATTTCCACCCTCTGCCCTTGCTCAAAAGAAATCAGTGATTTCGGGGCCCATAACCAACGGGGAGAGGTCCGGCTTCAGGTCAGGTTTGAAAAATTCATGTGGATTGAAGACCTGATCAAACTGGTTGAAAAATCGGCATCATGCGAGGTATTCTCCGTCCTGAAAAGAGAAGATGAAAAATGCGTAACGGAAAGGGCTTACGAAAATCCCATGTTCGTCGAAGATATTGTTCGCGAAATCGCGGTCAAGCTCAATAACGATCCAAATATCACCTGGTTTACGGTGGAATCGGAAAATTTCGAATCGATCCACAACCATAACGCATACGCCCGCATAGAAAAAACCAAACGGGACCGCTTCAAAGGAGAAGTGAATGGGTAAAGACCTGAAAAAGATGTATCGGACTATAATGGATGACCACTTCCCCTCCGAATTGACCATATCTTTCGGGGATCAGGTGTTGACCTACCGAAAAAAGACGTGGAAAATCTCCAATGAAAACACCGGAGAAATCATTGAAAAAGGTCTTCGTTATGGCGAAAATCCTGGACAGGAAGCGGCCCTTTATGAGTGTGTTCAAGGAAATCTTACCCTGGGAGGATGCAGGTTTATAGAACCGGGAAACGGGCTTGTATCGGCTATTTCGGAGAAGGAGATGATCCGGAGCGGAAAGCACCCGGGCAAGATCAACCTCACGGATGTGGACAACGCCTTGAACATCATGAAGTATCTGAATGCAGGTCCGGCAGTGGTCATCGTAAAACACAACAACCCCTGCGGCGTTGCCTATGGGGCTTCCCTTGAAAAGGCCTATGAAAAGGCCGATATGGCGGATAGAATCGCTGCATTCGGAGGGTGTGCGCTCTTTAATCGCCCCATGAATCAGGCAACCGCCGGGCTGGTGTCCGAAAACTATCTGGAAGTGGTTGCAGCCCCTGATTTTGAAGAAGGGACCATTGAAATCCTGGCTGGAAGACCTAATCTGAGAATCATTCAGATCCCGAAAATGGATCAGCTTTCCAGATATGCAGATGCACGATTCGTCGATTTCAAAAGCCTTATTGACGGAGGAATCATTATTCAGCAATCTCCAATAAACGCCATACGATCCAAAGCGGATTTTCAGCCTGCAACCTGTTCCTACCAGGGAAGGAACTATGTCATTGAAAGACAGCCCACGGAGGCCGAATATGCCGATATGCTTTTCGGTTGGCAGGTGGAACAGGGGGTCACCTCCAACTCCGTTATCTATGTGAAAGATGGCGTCACGGTCGGGATAGGCACGGGGGAGCAGGACAGGGTTGGCGTTGCGGAAATAGGAATATTCAAGGCCTATGCCAAATATGCGGATGCACTCTGTTTCAAGACGCACGGCATTCCTTATAAAGATCTGGAAATATTGATAAAAGATGGCCGCAATGACAGGAACCTCCTGGACGAAATAGACCGGCAGACGCAGGCTGCCAAAGGGGGACTCACAGGCGCCTGTATGGTCTCGGACGCTTTTTTCCCCTTTAGAGACGGGGTGGATGTTGCCATCAAGGAAGGAATCACGGCGATTGTCCAGCCGGGAGGTTCCCTGCGCGACTTTGAAGTAATAGAAGCCTGCAATGAAGCAACCCCCCAGGTCACCATGATGTTCACCGGACAAAGGGCATTTAAACATTAAAAAAAGAGGCAACCCATGTATAATGCAAGTGATTTGAAGAAAGGGTTGAAAATTGAGATTGACAACGACCCNTATATTGTCACCGATTTTCAGTTTTCAAAACCGGGTAAAGGACAGGCCCTTTACCGCTGCAAATTGAAGAACATGATTACCGGCGTAATCATCAGCCCCACATACCGATCAGGAGATTCCTTTCAGAAAGCGGATTTATCGGAACGTAAGATGCAGTATCTCTACAATCAGGATGATGAATTCTGGTTCATGGACCTGGAGAACTACGAACAGACTGCGCTCACTTCCGAGCAGGTCAGTAATGCGAAAGATTACATGACGGATAACCTTGAAGTGGACATCCTGTTTTTCGGGGACAAACCGATAGGGATTACCTTGCCATATTTTGTCGATCTCATTGTACAAAAAGCAGATCCATGGGCAAAGGGCGATTCCGTGGCTGGGGACACCAAACCTGTAACCCTGGAGACAGGATACGTGCTGAGAGTCCCTCCTTTCATTGAAGAAGGGGAGAAGCTGACCATTGATACCCGGTCGGGGGAATATGTCACGCGGGTCAAGGAATAGCCTTCCAAATGTGGAAAAGGAGCGAGCCCTTGAGCCCACATTAAAGCTTCGGGATCGGATGATACAGGCAATCAGGGCATTTTTCGAAGCGAACGGTTATCTTCATGTGGAGACCCCCTGCCTCATTCCGGCGCCGGCGCCTGAAGCCCACATTGACGCCATCCGAGCTGGAGATCTTTATCTTCAGCCCTCTCCCGAACTATGCATGAAACGCTTGCTTTCGAATGGTTTTTCACGCATTTTCCAGATTTCCAAATGCTTCAGGGATAAGGAGAGAGGCGCCCTTCATCTTCCTGAGTTTACCATGTTGGAATGGTATAGGACAGGCATCGACTACACGGTTCTCATGGAGGAATGTCAGGACCTTTTTCTTTTTGTCTGTGAAAGCCTCCATCTGCAGGAACCGGTCTGCTACGGCGGCAGAGATATTGATTTCCGTCCGCCCTGGGAAAGGCTTTCCGTTGCAGACGCATTTAAAAGCCTGGCTTCGATACCCCTGAAAGAGGCGCTGGAAAAAGACCTGTTTGAGGAGGTCATGGTAGTGGAAATTGAACCGCACCTGGGATGGGGCAAGCCCACATTCCTTTTTGATTACCCGGCTTCCATGGCGGCACTGGCAAGGTTGCGAAAAGACAACAGGGTTGTTGCCGAAAGGTTTGAGATCTACGTTGGCGGCCTGGAACTGGCTAATGGCTTTTCGGAATTGAACGATGCAGAGGAACAAAGAACAAGGTTTGAAGAAGAACGCAGAAAAAGGGCAGCATCCCAAAGGCCTGTTTATCCCGTACCGGAAAAGTTTTTGGACGCCCTTCCATCGATGCCCGATGCGGCCGGCATCGCTCTTGGAATTGACAGACTGGCCATGATCCTGACCGATGCCACAAGCATAGATCAGGTCGTGGCGTTTGTGCCTGAAACGCTTTAAACCTTTTGGTTACCAAAAATGAAACCCATGGCAGCCCAGGAACATATGGCCCAGATGGCCTTGAGACCTTCCCGTCGGGTTGCGAAAAGGACGTGTCTTTCCTGCGGCACGGAAGACATGAAAAAAGGGCGACGGTACTGCTCAAAGGAGTGCAGGCAGAAAATCAATTGGGTGCTGGCCCTCTCAAAAGGTCTGCTCAGTGCCCTCAATGCGAGATATGCAGCTTTTTCCTTCACACATGAGATGGTCATACTGGACGTGTACCCCTCATGGTCCAAGGAAATCTCCAGGTTTGTGTATGAGAGGAGAAACAGACAGAAACCGGCGGAAGATCTGAAATGCCTTGTGATTCAATGGGGCCGGGAATGGCATCGGATGGTGAGCAGCAGAAAATCAAAAAGCCACGCCTCTCTCACCCTGATCAACAAGACCAATCAGAAAGATCTTGATCCCGAAGACGTGAAGCCCAGCAGACGCATCCGGCCGAGACTGTCCCGCACGGAAGCCTCCAGCCTGAAAGTACTTAAACTCAGCAGAAGCGATTTGTCTTCCGATGCCTCCAACGAAAGGATCAAGTCCGCCTACAAGAAAATGGCCAAAATCCATCACCCCGATGTGGGGGGGGACGAGGAATCCTTCAAACAGTTGCAGAATGCCCACGAGCAGATGCTCCATTGGGCGGAAAACCCCCAGTATACCTTTCGAAAGGCCCTTGAAGGCTGCTGGTTTTACGACGGCTACACCGGGCGATGGTCTCCTCCACTTTAACCATCCCGAACGTGCATCCTACTACTCTCCAAAAAAGGAATCTGGATGCTAATAAACGCAGATGCTCTGTGGTTTTTTATTTTCATAATGATCCGCGCCTATCTGCGTAAATCTGCGTCCCCAAAACTATGATTTCTTCCTGGCCTGGGACATGGCCCGGTTGATCTTTTCCATGCGCCTCCTTATTTCCTGCTCAAAACCTCTCCCGGTGGGCCGGTAAAAGATTTTGTCACGCATTTTTTCGGGGAGATATTCCTGCTCAATCCAGGCGTCGGGGTAATTATGGGGATAGAGGTATCCCTTGCTGTACCCCAGTTTTTTCATAAGCTTCGTAGGTGCATTCCGAATATGCATGGGGACCGGTAGAGGCCCCGATTGAGTTATCTCTTTTTTCACCTCCTTTTCAGCCACATAAATCGCGTTGCTTTTTGGCGCAGAAGCAAGATAGATGGCCGCTTGGGCAAGGGCAAGTTCCGCTTCGGGAGGTCCCACCTTATGCCATGCTTCAAAAGCGCAAAGGGCCACCTGAAGGGCGCCGGTATCAGCAAGCCCCACATCTTCCGAGGCAAAGCGAATCATTCTTCGACAGATAAACAGGGGGTCTTCGCCGGCCATAAGCATCCTGTACAACCAGTAGAGCGCGGCCTGGACGTCGCTTCCCCTCAGACTCTTGTGAAAAGCCGAAATGATGTCATAGTGCTGTTCCCCATCCTTGTCGTAGGGAAGGGATTTCACCTGGAGTGCGGCTTCCACATCCTTCAACCTGATCACAATCGGTTCGCCCGGCATCGCTTCCTCCCTGAAGAAAAAAGCCGCCTCCAGATTGTTGAGGGCGGCTCGGGCATCCCCGTGAGATACGGCGGCGATATGTTCCATGGCATCCGGATCGATCTGAACAGGAAAACGTCCCAGGCCTTTTTCCACATCCCTGACGGCACGATTCAGAAGAGCCCGAAGATCGTCTGTTGTTAAAGGATTCAGAACCAGGACTCTCGTCCTTGAAATGAGCGGTGGAATCACCTCAAATGAAGGGTTTTGCGTAGTAGCCCCTATCAAAACAATGAGCCCGGATTCCACATGGGGAAGAAACGCATCTTGCTGCGCCTTGTTAAATCGGTGGATTTCGTCCACAAACAGGATGGAAGCCTTTCCCGACAGGGCCCTCTCCTTCTCGGCCTGCAACAGGACCTGCCGCAGTTCCTTTACCCCGGAGGTTACGGCTGAAAACATATGAAAAGGCAATCCGGCTGCATCTCCCATTAACCTGGCCAAGGTTGTTTTACCCGACCCGGGAGGTCCCCAGAATATCACGGGAAACGCCCTGCCGCCGAGAACAGCCCTGGAAAGGTAGGTATCCCTTCCCAGAAGGTGCTCCTGCCCCACCATTTCCTGGATGGTTTGCGGTCTCATCCTTTCTGCAAGGGGGATGTTCGAGGGGTTCAGTGACATCATCGCGCTCCCTTTCTTTCAAAGATTCCTGAAAGGAGGTGGAAAAACATGTCCATATTCAGTGGCCTCCCTTCGATAAAATCCACCCCCAGCTGTTCCCAAACCTGCTTTTCCTGGATCTGCTTCCCCGAATGAACAAGAACAATGGCAAGATCCGGCCATATTTCCTTCGTCCTTCGTATAATGCTCTCCGTCTCATCCCGACTTGTGTCGTAGTTCATGATCAACAGGTCATAGAGATTTTTCCTGAGTTCTCTGACCGCCTCTCTTTCCCCCGAGACAACCGTAACCTGCCCTCCCCTGTCTCTAAACAGCAGACGCAGAAGGTCAGCCAGACTATTTCCAGAGGAGATAAGCAGGGCAGATCGATCCCTGATCCAGTTTTTCCTCACTCCGCCCTTGTTTGTCATTCCCTTTTCCGCTAAGGGTAGTCTCACTGCAACCGTGGTTCCCTGACCCTCCCGACTGATAAGGTTTATTTTTCCGCCATGCCGCGTGACGATAGCGTAGGCCACGCTCAAACCGAGCCCTTTGTGAGGAACTTTTTTCGTAGTAACAAATGGTTCATACATCCTATCTGCCACATCTTTTCGAATCCCGGGGCCATTATCCTGCACATACACGGATGCAAAACTCGAATCTTCTTCCGAGGTCACATATATCCCTCCAAACGGGCCCGAAGCCTCCATGGCGTTTTGAATGATGGAAACAAATGCCTCCCTCATCTCTCCTTCACAACCCCATAGGGGAGATACGGTCCGCAGGTATTTTTTCAGTCCAACCCCGGCTTCCTCCTGATCGGAATGACTGGACACTCTACTTCGGGATGCGACTTCAGCATCTCTGATGACCTCCTGAAGATCAAATAGACCCATTTCCGATGGATCATACTCAACCCTGGCAATGAGCCGAAGTTCCCGCGCCATGGCGGAACAGATCTCTCGCAGGTGCTCCATCTTCTCAGACAATATCTGCTGGTCTTTGTCTCCCGCTTGACCTTCTTCAGACCCTCCCGGCGGTTTTTCAAAAAGAAGCATAAAGGCTTCCATCTGCTTGTCAAAAATAGTAATTACCCGCTTCATGTTTTCCATATTCTGGGAGGCGCCGGCCCGTCTTTCTTTTTCCTTGATCTGCTCGATTTCCAACATATTGACAAGAAATGCCTTTTTCCTGTCTCTTCGGATTGACCGCATCCCAACTGCACAAAGCAGCCTGCCTCCGTTTTTTTTCAGGAAAACCACTTCATGGGGGTCACGCATCCCTTCAGCGGGGGAAATTTTTGCAGAAAGATTTTCCAGAAAAATGTCGGAATCCGGATGCACCAGATCCGTCATGTGCCTCTCAAGCAGTTCCTGCTTCTCGTAACCGAGCACTTCGCATGAGGCCTCGTTCGCGAAAACGATCTGTCTTTTCTCCACAAGGATTACCGCGCCAGGCAACGCTTCCATAAGCTCCCAGGTATTTCTCAAATTCCTCTGAAGGGTTGCCGTTTCGATCTTCAGCATCCCTATCTTCTCTTTGAGATCTCTGTTTTCCCGGGCAAGTTTCTCTCCCCAGGTCATGGGCTTTGCTTGTTGTCTGTTACCCATTGTTTTCCTTGATGGTTTCTAATCTTCGTGGATTAGCGTGAAGAATCGTTTTTTCCGGAACCGAGGTGTCAGTCCCGCGGGCCCGCGGGATCAGGTGTCAGGTTTCAGTCCTGCCGCAGCAGGATTCCGGCTTTTCCATCACACAAAGCATAACTACAGGTTCTTACGTGAGTAAGTCGAATGCGACCAGGGTTTTCTCTGACACCTGACACCTGACACCTGAACGTTGCCTGCCGGTTCCATTTTCATGAATTCCGGGGAAAATGGTCCGCGGAACGACAATTAAAATGCCTTGATGAATGACATGGTTTAACGTATCATACACTCCCGATAACTGACAAGACGCAAACTGGGAATCCAGTAAATAACCAGCGAGAATACCATGGCGATTTCACCTTTTGTCCACCTTCATGTGCACACGGAATTCAGCCTTCTGGACGGCGCCATCCGAATAAATCGAATGCTGAACAAGGCCCGTGATCTCGAAATGGAATCCGCAGCCATTACGGATCACGGGAACATGTTCGGAATTGTTCAGTTTTATGATCAGGCAGTAAAGAAAGGGATCAGACCGGTCATCGGATGTGAGGTCTACGTGGCCCCCGGAAACCGGCGTGAAAGATCTCCCTCTTCCGATGGAAGTCCCAATGCCTATCATCTGGTCCTCCTCGTCATGAATGACCAAGGGTACAAGAACTTGAGCCAGCTCGTGACGTTGGGACACCTGGAAGGATTTTATTACCGTCCCCGCGTTGACATGGAGCTTCTGAAACAACATAACTCCGGCCTCATTGCCTTGTCGGCCTGCCTGAAAGGAAATATCCCCCACCTAATAAACAGGGGCAGGATAGAAATGGCCAGGGAAAAGGCCAGGGAGATGGCCGCCATTTTCGACGACCGATTCTACCTGGAAATACAGGCCAATAATCTTCCTGAACAGAAAAAGGTCAACAAAGTCCTTGGGGAACTTTCAAAGGACCTGTCCCTGCCACTGGTTGCCACAAACGACTGCCACTATCTTAACAGAGAAGATTCAGAATCCCACGACGTACTGCTCTGCATTCAGACCGGCAAGTCCGTGGATGATGAAAAGCGGCTCAAGTTTTCATCCGATGAATTCTTTTTTAAGACCGCAGAGGAAATGGAGAAAGATCTTCCGGAATTTAAAGAGGCCATTACAAACACCGCCCGGGTGGCAAGCCGCTGCACGTTTGAAATGAAATTTGGCGAATACAAATTTCCCGCCTTTAAAGTACCGGAAGGACAGAGTCTTGACGACTTGTTTATCCTGCAGTCACGGAAAGGTTTTGAAAGAAGAATCCTTAAGAAGAACGAAGGCAACAACCATTTCACCCAAGAGGTAAGGAACGAATATAAGGAAAGGCTCGAATTTGAACTCAAGGTCATAATAGACATGGGTTTTCCGGGCTACTTTCTGATCGTAGCCGATTTCATCGAGTATGCCCACAAGAACGATATCGCGGTAGGTCCAGGCAGAGGGTCGGCAGCCGGTTCACTGGTAGCCTATTGCCTGAACATCACGGATGTTGAACCCATAAGATATGGTCTTTTGTTTGAACGTTTTCTCAATCCATCAAGAATAAGTATGCCCGACATTGATATCGACTTCGATATCCACGGCAGAGATGCCGTTATCCGATATGTCTCTGAGAAATACGGCCGCAACAACGTCAGTCAGATTATCACTTTCGGAAGTATGAAGGCCAGGGGAGTGATAAGGGACGTTGGCAGAAGCCTGAATATCCCATTAGGGGAAGTGGACCGCATTGCCAAACTGGTTCCCGAAGGACCCGGCGTAAAGCTTAAAAACGCCATTGAGGAAGAACCGGAGCTGAAGGCGCTGGAACAGGGGGAGAACAAATCATTCAAAGATCTCCTGCGCATTTCCCGCGACCTGGAGGGGCTTTCGAGGCATGTTTCCACCCATGCCTGCGGAGTGGTTATCTCAGACAGATCCCTGGTGGAATACCTTCCCCTGTACAAAGGGTCCAAGGGCGAAATCATGGCCCAGTTCACCATGAACCGCATTGAGCAACTGGGCCTGATCAAATTTGATTTTTTAGGATTGAAGACCCTCACCGTCATCAAAGAGGCCATCAGGATCATCCGGGAAACCACCGGCACGGAAATCTCCCTCGAAGACCTTCCCCTTGATGACGAAGCCCCCTACCAGTTGTGCTCCGAAGGCAGGACAACAGGCGTGTTTCAGCTTGAAAGCACGGGCATGAAAGAACTGGAAAGAAAACTGAAGCCTGAGGTCATAGAAGATGTGATAGCCCTCATGGCTCTATACAGACCCGGTCCTTTGGGAAGTAATATGATTGATGATTTCGTGAACGGAAAACACGGAAGGAGCAAAATCAATTATTTTGTGCCGAAACTGGAGCCCATACTGAAAGAGACTTACGGGGTCATTCTCTACCAGGAACAGGTCATGAAGATTGCCCAGGTTCTTTCCAGCTATTCCATGGGAGAAGCAGATGAACTCAGGAAGGCCGTTGGAAAAAAGAAACCGGAACTACTGGCAAAACACAGGACGAGATTTATAGATGGCGCAGTCGCAAACGGCGTTACTGAAAAACTGGCCCGGACGCTCTTTGATCTGATCGATAAGTTCGGAGGATATGGATTCAATAAATCCCATTCCGCCGCCTATGCCATGATTGCCTATCAGACAGCCTACCTGAAGGCCTACTATCCGGTGCAGTTCATGGCTTCTCTCTTGACCCAGGATATGGGAAACCAGGACAAAACGATCAAGAATATCGCCGAATGCAGGGCCATGGGGATCGATATCCTTCCGCCTGACGTGAACGAAAGCCAGGCGGATTTTTCGGTGGTAAACTGCCAGATCCGCTTCGGGCTTGCCGCGGTAAAAAACGTGGGGATCAAGGCCGTCGAGATTATGATTGAAGAAAGAAACCAGCACGGCCCTTACAGAGATCTACTTGACTTCTGCACAAGGGTGGATGGTTCAAAAGTAAACCGACGGGTCATGGAGGGCCTGATTCAATGCGGCGCATTTGACTTTACAGGGGCCGCCAGATCCCGGCTGTTTGCAGGCCTTGACGACGCGCTGAAAATCTGTGGGGCCAATCACGACCCAAACCAGATGAACATGTTCGGATCCCTTGCTTTCTCAGGGGCTACGGGAGGCCTTCTCGAGCTGCCTGAAATGGAAGAGTGGGATGAGAAGGAGAAACTGAGACGGGAAAAAGAAGCCCTCGGTTTTTATATCACGGGGCACCCCCTCTCCGGGTTTCGGGATGAAATGGAAAAGTTTGCCACCTGTTTGATACAGGACCTCCCCACTCAACAAGATAAGTCCGCCGTAAAGGTTGCCGGAATTGTGGAAAGCATAAAGATCAAAAGAACCAGAAAAGGCGATAAGATGGCCAGCATCCAGCTGGAAGATCTGACCGGTTCTACCGAAATTATCGTATTTCCAAAACTTTTCGCGGATGTTTCTTTCTTACTGAAGGGTGAAGAGGCTCTGCTTGTCAGTGGGGCAGTGGAAGTGGGCGACAACACCGCGAAGATCATTGCCAATGAAATTGAAGCACTGGAATCGGTGAAACTGAAGAATGTCAGAGCGGTGCGACTGACCCTGCAACAGAAGGACGCACCAAAAAACCTGCTGGAAGATTTGAGGGATATTGTCTTCAATTATCCGGGAGATTGCAGGTTGTTTTTCACAATGGAATCCTCTGAAAAAAAGCAGGTCATCATTTCCGCACACAATCGTTTTAACGTATCGCCCTGTGGTGCGTTTTTTCAGGAGGTGGAAGGCCTGCTGGGATACAAAGGGGTTGAACTGGTTTTATGACCACAAAATAAATGCAAGGTAAAAGAAAACATGAAAAAGATTAACGTGGGGATCATCGGATTTGGAACCGTGGGGGCAGGAACCTTCGAGGCTCTTTCTACAAACCGCCGCATCATTGCAGACAGAGTTGGCGCAGAGGTGATTGTCCGGAAAATAGCCGACCTGGATATTGATACAGACAGGGGTATTCCCGTAAAGCCCGGGAGGGAATGTATGACCACTGACGCCATGGAGGTCATCAATGATCCCGAAATCCAGATCATTGCGGAACTCATGGGAGGCTTGGGAAAAGCAAAGGAATTCATTTTAAAAGCCATGGAAAAAGGAAAGCACGTGGTCACGGCCAATAAAGCCCTGTTAGCCGAACACGGAGAGGAGATCTATAAGGCGGCCGACCAAAACGGGGTCGGTCTCTGTTTCGAGGCAAGCGTTGGGGGTGGCATCCCCATTATCGGGGCATTGAAAAACGGGCTTTCCGCCAACCGGATCACCACCTGCATGGGCATACTCAATGGAACATCAAACTACATTCTCACGAAAATGACGAAGAAAAACCTCCCCTATGAGGAAGTGGTTGAGGAGGCCGTAGCCTTAGGTTTTGCCGAAGATCCGCCGACCCTGGATGTGGATGGAACGGATGCCGCACACAAGCTGGCCATCCTCATATCGATCATCTTTGGACAAGCCGTCGCTTTTAAGGATATCCCGCGGGAAGGCATCCTCTCCATAACCCCTGACGATATACGTTTCGCCAGGGAACTTGGCTACAGCATTAAGCTGTTGGCCATCGCCACGGATCTGGGGGAAAAGGTTGAAGCGCGCGTTCATCCTGCCATGATCCCGAAACATCACATCCTTGCAAATGTCAATGGCGCCTACAACGCCATTTATATTGAAGGCGATTTTGTGGGCCCAAACCTTTACTACGGCCTTGGGGCCGGGAGAAGACCCACAGGAAGCGCCGTGGTCTCAGACATCATCAGTCTGGCCAGGGAAATACGATCCGGCGCCAAAAAGCGGTTGTCGCCATTAGCCCATGCTTCTTCCCCTTCAAAAAAGATCGAGATACAGCCGTCCGATGAAATACAAACCCCTTGTTATTTCAGGTTCTCAGCCCTTGACACCCCGGGGGTTCTCTCAAAAATTGCGGGAATTCTGGCCGACTTTAAAATCAGTATCTCCTCGGTCATTCAGAAAGGCAGGGTCACCAAAGGATCCGTACCCCTCGTCATGCTGACCCATAAAGCCCTGGAGAGGGATGCAAAAAAGGCCATTGCCATCATCGACGAACTGGACATGGTTACCGATAAAACCGTTATGATTCGCGTGGAAGGAAGCAAACTATGAAAAGGACGTCCCGGAAAGGCACGAAATTTATTCTCCTGGTGGGGGACGGCATGGCGGATTATCCCATTGCGGAACTGGGAGGAAAAACACCGCTGGAAGCAGCGCATACCCCAAACATGGACCGTATTGCGGGCTGCAGGACAGGGCGCGTTGAAACCATTCCAGTGGGAATGGACCCGGGCAGCGATGTGGCCAACCTTTCTCTGTTGGGATATGACCCTTCGGTTTACCACACAGGGCGGGCCCCATTCGAGGCCGCCAGCATGGGCGTCTCCCTTTCGCCC
>DUZB01000044.1 GCA_013349725.1 Deltaproteobacteria bacterium
ATAGGGTTTGCTCAGGCTGAAAATCGATTGGGCATCCGCCGTGTATCCCCCGCTGTTTGCGCTGTACATGGCCAGGATGGGTTTGTTACTGTAGGTGAGGACCTCGCCTTTGGTTTCCGTGACTGCCTGGGTTGACTTTTCCCGTTCTCTCTCAATCCCCTTGTATGCCTGGTCTCCCTGGTCGTCAACCAGGTCGTAGTCCCAGTCCTCCCTGTGAAGGAGTTGGTAATAGGCATAGGTGCGCGCGGCGACTGCCTGGGCCTTGAGGGTGTCCAGAGGCCATGAGGAATAAGACTCGGAGGGAACCACCGATTTGAGATAATCCTCCATGTCCACGAGATTGATCAGGGTGATTACCCCTCCTTTCAGCTTTACAACGAGGCCTCCCCGCACTTTCTTTTTTTCCTTATCGCACTGTACGGTAAGTGGGTTCCGGCTGGTGAATGTGATGGCTTTCTCATCACTGGAGGCGCCATTGATTGTAAGATTCCCATTGGACTCCTTAACTGTGAATTTTTCTCTGCAGCCTGATCCTTCCACGCACACGGGGGATCCATTTATCTCTATGTCCCCGTTTGTCTTACACAGGCGAACCCTTACCTGAGGCGTTTTCATCGTCGGCTGAACAACCGGCGGAGGAGTGGGCGGAACGGGGACCGGGATGGACGTCGTGGGGATTTCGGGTTTGGGAATGATGGGGGGCGGCGGAGGCATTTTCGCTATCTGTTCCTGGAGCGCCTCCGCCTGAAATATAAATCTGCCGGCCGGATATTTTTTGGCATAGTCGGCGAGGGTCTCCCGCGCTTCCCGGTAACGGTTCAGCTGAAAAAGAAGAAGCCCTTCCCTGTAGCGTGCAATTTCGGCCGCCTGGGGGTATTCGGTATAAATCTGCCTGTAGACTTTCAACGCCTCCTCCGGTGCATCCAGAAAGGATGTCAGGAGGGTTGCCTTGGCAAGGAGCGCGTCGATCTTCGTTTTAGGGAGGGAGGTCAATTCCAGGGCGGTCTCATAATTCTCAAGGGCCTCCATATATTTGCCCACTTCAATGAGATAGCTCGCATAATTGATATCGTAGCGGGCCTCCCCTTCTTTTTCCAGGTCCTCCTGCGCCTGTGTGACGGCGCCAGGGAAGGAAAGAAGGATCGCGATGGTCAAGAACAGGGCGTATCTTTTCATGGTTCTTTCACGCTCGATTGAAAGTCTGTTTATTGCTTTAGATAATCCTTCATCATTTTAAGGTTTTTATCATCGGGATTTGCTTTGAGCCCTTGGTCCACAAGAGCCAGGGCCTTTTCAACTTCTCCTTTGGAAGAGAGATATTTGGCGTAAATATGGTAAAGTCTTGCTTCATCGGGGAAGGCCGCGATTCCGCTTTTCAGGGTTTTTTCCAATTCCTCTTCGTTTCCAAGGTTCATCTGGGTGTAGGCCAGATACAGGTATGCCTCTTTATCCTGATCGAGAGACAAGGCTTTGTTTAGCAGCCCTTCAGCCTTTTTTAAATCCCGCTTCTTAAAGGCATCTATGCCGGCAGCTTTCAGATCGCTGAAATTTACTGCATCCTTCGATGAATCAGGAACGGTTTTCCCGGGCGGCGTCACGGCCTCTTTTGGCGCCTGGACTTTGTTTTCTTTTGGGGAAGGAGAGGGGAGAAGGCTATCTTTCATGATTCCGAGCGATTTATTGTCAGGATTCATTTTCATTGCTTTTTCCAGCAGAAGAATCGCTTCGGCCTTTTTCCCTCTGGTTGCAAGGGATTTGGCGTAGACTTCATAGAGCCGCACCTCATAAGGGAACGCTTTTATTCCCCTATCAAGCGTCTTTTCCGATTTGGCTTCTTCGCCAAGGATCATTTCCGTATAGGCAAGATAAAGATATACATCTTTGTCTTCCTTCATGGAGAGGGCATCGGCCAGAAACTGGTGGGCGTCTCCGAATTTTCGCAGGGTAAAGGCTTCAATCCCCTTTGTTTTCTTCTCCTGAAAGACCGCCTCTATTTTTTCGGGCGTGATGTCGGCTTTATCGATGAGGACGACTTTCCTGCCGTGCGGGTAGGGAGAATCCAGCAGGCTTGTCACTAAAATATCCCCCTGTATCTTGAGGTCTTTCACCGTGTCCGTTCCAAGAAAATTGTTCCCGATAACGATTTTTTGGTGGGAGATCATATCCTGCTCAGAATTGCCGAAGATATTATTGTTATTCAGTTCCAGTTCCCCTGCGGTAAATTCCAGGCCGTAACCGTTTTTCGTGATGGTGGATTCCTCAATCTTTCCTCTGGCGTCGTTTATAATGATTCCCTTTTCAAAGCCTTCCACCGAAGCGCCTTTCAACAAAAATTGTCCCCCTTCACCGGCAATCAGACCGGATCCGCCATCTCCTCTCAGGTAAATGGATTGCGCATCCAATCGACCTTCCCCTAATTCGATGCAGGGTGAACAACCCTTAAAGTCCGAGTTGGATATTTCCACGCGGCCTTTTGCCGCCACAGAAATGCCCTGCCATCCGGTCCCTTCAAAGATAATGGAATCCTTTTCAGACCCTTGGGCAAGCAGGACGCCCTTGGTCAGCAATTTCGCGCCGGGCTGAAATCTGAACCTTGTGCCTGGAGCGATTTTCAGGACCTCCCCTTCCTCTACAACGGATTCTCCTGTCACGGAATAGTATCCCGGTACAAGAGGGCCTTTCGGCCTGTCTGACAGTTTTACCTCATCAAAGAAAGGAACTGTGGATTTTTTTACCTCGGAAGGGCTTGAACGATTACCGATCCGGTCCACGGAAAGCACGCGATAATAGTAGGTCTTGCCCTGGCTTACTTCCGCATCCAGATAGCTCAGATCCTTTGTGCTGTTCAGCGCTGCAAAATCTCCAACCGGACTATCACTCCTCTCAATAGTGAATGCATCAAGGTCTCCCGTCTCCGGCCTGGCCCAGACAATGCGGATACCTTCTCTGGTTGCCTTGGTTCTGGTTTCCAGGGGGGCGGGAGGAGCGATGGCGTCGATGGTAACGGCGCCGCCGGTTTCCAGCCATGTTCTTTCCACTCCGTTGGGTTTTATCAAGTGGATTGCGAGGGGTAGATTTGAAGCGTTGTCTCCTTTGCGAATCACGTAGATTCCTTTATACAGGCCACTGGAAACGGGAGACATGGGGATGTTCTTTTTGAAATCGCCAATATCGAAGGTGCATGTAAGCCCATCCTCTGCGTTCAGATCCACTTCTATTTTTTCGCCCGCGGCAAAAACCCCTTTGTCGATATTGCTGTCCACGGAAAGAATTTCAGGCAGTGCCTTTTCGTAGGGGCTGTCAGGAAGAACCTGAGCAATCTTCCAGCCCAGGTCGTAGATGACAAGCCGCATATGCTTTTTGGCCGGTTCGTCCAGGGCCGCTTCGGCAATGGTTGCCAAAGCCCCGATAGGGCTGGTGGGTATGGCAATTTTCCTCTTCGAAGCGGATTCCGTCCAGGTCCCCAGGTCTTCCCCTTCTTTGTTGAACATCTTCAGACGGACTTCAAGAGAATACTCATCGTAGGCCACCGCCTGCAGCATCGTCGCCGCCAGGATTTCGGGATAGATCAGCCCATCAACACTTAAAAGGCTGCAGAGTTCTGTGGGCGTCATTTTTATCCAGGCTTTTGCATCACCTTTGGAGCGCAGTTTCCGGTCCACAAGGTCAAGAGGCTGAATGGAATATCCCTTGCCGGCCAGTTGATTCTGGATGACCCCTCGCACCAGATCGTTTACGAATTTCTCTTCTTCGCTTCCGGATGTGATGGCAATGGTGGCGTCCTGGTTTTTCGGGGCCAGGTAGATTGGAGGCAATACCGCTATTTTTCGGGGAACTTTGTTTTCAGCAACATAAGATATTGCCTTGGGTTTTTCCTGGCTGGCGCAGAAGCTCAAAGAAAGGGCCATCGCGCATAAAAGCAGCGCCCCTTTTGTCTTTTGGGCAAAACCGTACATGATGATCACGTCTCCCTCTCTGTCAGAATCTTGTCGATAACAAATTCTTCCGTGATCCCCATGGCCGTTTGAACCTGTCCCGAAATTTTGAGGCGCTTTTCTTTCATGACAAACTCCCCACTTCCCTCGGTGCTCAAAAGCGGCCCTGTAAGGGAAAAGCTATCAAGAATCATTCGGCCTTTGGAAAGGTTTGCTCTGGCGATGCCTTTCGCGAATGTGATGGTATCATCCCTCAGGGAACTGATTCCCGCCGCTCCCAGGATATCCAGGAGAAAAGAGAGACGATAATCCAGATTTGACAGGCGGTGTACGGAACAGCGATTCAGGGTAACCATGACCTCCCCTTGAAGGGAATCCGTGAGTGCCTGAGGATTTGTCCCTTGGGTAAACAGGTTCGCTGCAATGGAAAGCCTGCCTTTAAGAAAGAGGGGAAGGTCCTTGGAGAAACAGCCGATAAAAGAAGTAAGGTTGATATTGGCCCCCTTCCCTTCAAGCTGTGCCGCGATGAGATTCGGCGGAACGACGACGGCCTGCAGGGAAAGGGGAATATTGCAGACCTGGACGGTCCCCTGAAGCACCGCCTTATCATTCATGCACTTGACCGTGAGATCCACATTTTCGAGAGCGGGAAAGTCATTGTAACGGAATGCTTTTACCGACGCGGCGCCGGAAAAATCTCTGCTTTTTACCAGACTGAAGTTAAATTCCGCCGGTTTTTCCGNCGGGACCGGGGCATTCCCTTTGCTGTCTTTTAAGGGGGCGTTAAAAATCTTCAGATCCGCTAATCGTGCCCTGAAATCGGTGGTTTTATTTGGTTGTGACTGGAGTTCCCCCCTTGCAGCTACTTTGAGGGAAGGGTTCTGAAGATCCATATCAAAATAAAACCCTTTGTTTCGTTCTTTGGAGGCCTTCAAGTCGAGGGTGGTTTCGAAGACCCTGAAAGCCTGGAAACTGGTGTTGAATTCCACTTCTTTCAGGGTCATTGGAAACGCAAATACCCCCTTTAAAGCGCCTGTGCCGCCACCGACAGAACCCATCTGAAGGGAGTTCACTTGAACGGATGGCGTTCCTTCCTTGATCGTTACTTTGGTGTCCAACTGGCTGATCGTGAAATCCTGCTCCTTGCCGTTCTCGGCCACCAGGTGTATTTTGAGCCCTTTCGTCTTGATATCAAGGGATCCATCCACACGGGCATTTTCTCCCCTGGTTCCTTTCAGGGTAAGGGCAGACAGCTCAAGCACACCTGTGGCGCTCAGGTCTTTCAATTTGGCTTGGAGGAGAAGATCGTCCAGCGCCTTCTTCCCTTTGGGACTTTCCCGCACCCAGCGGAAAATGGTTTCCATATTCAAGAGGATCTGGCCGGATGTCAGCTCATAGGCGCCTTCCTTAGCCAGATTTATGGTCGTATTTTTGATCTGGTTTTGGTCAAAATCGAAGGCTTCCGAGGAAAGGAGAAACTTTCCTGCCTCGGGGTCCAGGTCAAGTTTTAATCCTTTGGCATCCACGCTCTTAATAGCGGGAATATCCGTGCTGATTTCCTCCTTGATGAATCCGAATTTGACGAGGAAATCCTTTACGGCTTCAGGGTTAATGGAGGCTTCAGGGGCCTCCACCTTGATTTTCAGGGGAGAAAGTGATGCAATGGAAATATCTCCGGCAAACTTCAGCCCTATTTCGTCGATACTGAATTTCTGGAGTTTGACGGAAATGTTCTGTTCCGTCTTTTTTACTTTTTCCATGGCCAAGGTGAAAGAAACGGGCTGCACTGAGGCATCGCCGGCTGTCAGGAACATCTTTCCGGCGTTTATAACAAGGCCGGCCAACATCTGTGCAGGGATGGCATCGGTCGTCAGGACCTCCCTGTCGGCAGGATTTCGGTCGTCTGCCATGAGGGTGCCCAGGTCGGCATAAAGGAGAGGTTGATCCAGGATGATATTTTTCATGGAGATGTTGCCTGACAAGAGTTCAACAAGGTCCGGATAAAGTTTGAGAGAAGGGATCGTTACCTTGTTGTCTCCCTTGTCAATTTTGAGATTTGTGATGACAATGGTGGGCATTGGGGAGTAATGAAACTCCACATGGTCGAATTGAATTCCAGCGCCTAACTGTTCCCGGGCTATTTCGTCTATATGACTATTGATATAGATTCCTGCCCCGACGATTGTTAGCGCAACGGCCAACAGAGAGGAGCCCAGTATGATGAGCAGCTTCTTTTTCATTTCTCAACCTCTTTCCCTTCCCCCCCGTTTCTCGTCGAAGATCGGTTTGGATAAAGGGGGGAAGGAGCATGTGGTCCGTTTTTAGAGGAACGTTCTACTTGAGGAGAAAAACCACTTTTGCCTGGGCCAGAAGATGACTGTTCTTGTCGTGAACATAAATGGCGGCGGCATCGTCAACGCTGATTTTAGCATTGGTCATTTTTACGACCCCGATGCATTTCAGCGTCAAGGGATTCTTGCTTCCCCAGCTTTCAAGCAGGGCTTCCGCCTTTCCAGGATCCGTGGTAAATCCCCCGCATCCTCTTTCCACCAGAACGCTGCTCAGGATTTTCGCGGGATCAAATACGATTTCCTCGTTTTCCGTGAGAATCGTGTTTACAAGAGCAGGACGGAATTGAAAGTCCCTAACATCAATGATCAGGCCATCGAAGGACTTGACAATTTCCGAGGGCGGGGCCACCTGGGGCTTTACCACCTCGACCGGTTTGGTTACTTGCTGCTGCACCGGTTCGGTTACTTGCTGCTGCACCGGTTCGGGCTCCTTCTGAACCTGGGTGGTCGGTTCCGAGATCACTTTAGGGATTAATTTAGGCTCATAATAGGCCTTTTTTACAGGATCCAGCTTGTTTTCCTTGATGAGGGGCAGAATTACATCGTACAATCCTCCCTTGCCGCGAATATACAGTCGCATACAGACTTCCCCGTGCCGGCTGTCCCTGTTATATTTCTCTCCGCATTTGACAGCCCCTTTCAGGAAGCCCTCTATGGTGGTTCGAATCTCATCGGACTGGAGCATACCGTTTTTTATGGTTGTCTCTCCGTAAAGGCGAAGTCCTTGAAGGATTTCCAGAAGATCGCGCTGGGCGACGACTGTTGCCGCTCTCAATGCGGCGTATCGACTTTGGCCTTCTTCGGAAATGCCTATGACCTGTATGTATCCCTCTTCAAAAACTTTTACCGGATCCTTTACGCTTTCCCATACGTCCTCGGCCCAGGCCCCTGCGACCAGAAAAAATAGACCGGCTATAAACGAAACAAGCAATAAAATTTTTCTCATGACAAACCTCCTCATTATTAGTGAATATTCATGACATTTCTAAGACGCATAACCGCTAAGAGCAATTCGGCGCCGTCCACGTAAGCATCGGGCCTGAAAGCACCGGAAAGATCCGGTTCCATGAGACCTCTGCTCACCCCGTTCATGACCGCATTGAAGCAGGACGCTGTGGGAAGGACATCGGGATATGGAGAGTTTTTCTGTCCGAAATATCGCGTGGCCAAATCCTTCTCCCCGGTTATTTTTATCAGTACGTCCTCCAGGATAAACGCCAGTTCTTTTCTCGTAACCGGTTTGTCCGGATAGAAAAGGTACGCGCGGGAAGTCTGGTCGTATGTCGGTTCAAGCCCTCTCAAGCCCCATTTGAGTGCAATGAGTATTTCGGGTTTAAACAGGTTATTCTGAATATCTGCCGGTACAAAAGCGTTGGCCTCCTTTTTTTCCGGCACGGGGATACGTCCGGCTAACAGCTTATCCAGATGCAGTTCATCCACAAGCAGGGCGGCCACATCGGCCCGGCTCACCGCGTCTTTGACCGCGATCTTTTTGGCTACACCCGTGAGAGTGAAATTGGCGGAAGCTCTGGTAATTTTCTGGACTCTCTTGTAAAGGGTGTTGGCCTTGTCATGCCAGCGGCCGGGGGCGGAGCCCAGTACTTTTCCAAGGGCGTTTTCAGCATCCTGGAATTGAAGTGCACTGAAATAGGCCACGCCCATGAAATAGTGAGCAGCCTCCATGCTCCTGTAATAGGGCAACTCCTCTGTTTTGACTTTGGAGAGATTAAGTGCCTTTTTGTATTGTTTTTCCGCCTTTTCGATCCAGTTTTTTGGGTGGGCATTCGTGTAAACCCGAATGCCGGTGACACGCACGGCGAATTTCTGAGAGTCTCCCTCCGCCTTATCTTCCGCATCATCCAACTGATCCAGTGCCCTTTTCAGCTCCACCGACTGATGCTCCTTGTCCGTTTCCGTCTCAGCCCTGAGAGCGGACACCAGGGCCAGTCCCGCCATAGCCGGGGCATAATCCGGTTCCAGCGCGATCGCCCTGTTGAACCGAGCGGCAGCCTCTGACAAATCCCCTTTCTCTATAAGATCCATCCCCATCAGATAATGGTGCGCGGGGTTGTCCTCCACGGAAACCGGGGTGAGGGTCTTTTTCGCGCAGCCGCCGGCCGCCCATACAAAACTTACCAAAAACAAGTATACCAGAAATCTTCTCATGCTTTTTCCTCCCTTTTGCGACATTTTAAAGGTTGTTCCTATAATTTCTTGCCCATCTCCGCCAGGGCTTCAAGATAACTCATGAAGGTGCTTACCTCTGATTTCTGTGATATGGCGTAACTCCAGATTTGTACGTAGTTTACGGGCAGGCTTATAAAGCGCTTTCCCAGGAGCTCCGCCCTTTTTTTTGCCGCGGCGGTGGAGCCGCTTGCAACGCCCTGGGTGGCAAGGTAGANCATACTGCCTGTGATCTGGCTCTGCCCAAAGCTGGAGAAGGCCATCATGTCATCGGTCAGTTTGATGGTCAGCGCGGACATGGCNGCNGAGATCTGGGAGAAATTGTAGTCGATAAACCGGGTGACCTGCAGCAGCTTTTTCGCTTTTCTGACCTTTTCCGGTGTGACTTCAAGGGTTGAGACGGCTTCTTTATAAAGTTTCTCCTGGATGGCGGATTTGTTCAGGATCTGCTTCTGAAGGACCTCTTCCTTCTTTTCAAGGGCTTGCTCCTCTGTGTCTTTCAGGCCTTTTTCTTTCAGCCTTGCCTGGGTGGCTGCCAGTTCCGCCACAGCGTCGTTTACTTCATTATCTACGGTCTTTATCCTGCTTTGCAGATGGTCCGGAAGGAGGGTGTAAAAAACTTCCCTGAACGAGCCAAGCCTCTCCCCTTCCACGATATGCATACAGTCTATGTCGATCTGCAGGTCCTCCCACGATTTCAGCCCTCCTTTGGAAAAAAGATATTGATAGAGCATCTGTTCCGTGGGCAGGTTGAAAAAGGGGCAGTTTTGCTTTTTTTGGATTTTTCGGCATGCCTCGGACCCGCGCCGCAGACTTCCAAATTCTCTGCTGTAGTAGTCACATTTGCATCCAAAGGGATAATAGCTGAGCACCCATTTGGCGTGTTCGAAACGGATGCCCATCCCTTTGGCCGCTTCTATGACAAGGAGGTCTCTTGCGGTAATAACTGCTTTGGCCAACATGGCTGCGGTACTTGTGGCCCCCATCATGTTGAAATAGAGTGCGGTATTGTATGTTCTGAAAAAATAGAAATCGTCCTTCAGCATAGTTTGGAGGCAGGCTTCATACTGTTCTCTGGCCTTTTGTTCCTGCTCCGGAGGGGTCTTGGAATAATGATTCAGGAGTTCCGGCCAGGGGTCATCCAGAGAGATGGGAGTCCTTTCAAGGATAATCTGGTTGAGCTTGGTAAAAGCGGCAATTTCATCTAAAAAAACCAGATCCATCTCCAGTTCCATGACCGGGTTCAGGTGCTTGGTTAATTCCAGACCGGTCGCCATCTCGATTGCCTTCATGCATCCAGGCAGGAGAAAAAGAAAAAACAGGATAAGAGCTATTTTTTTCATGATGATCCTTTGGTGTCCAATGTCTTAATTCCGAAGTCCGAAGTCCAAAGTCAAAAGTCAAAAGCCGGTACACAGTAGGCAGTACGAAGTGGACAATAACCAATGACTAATGACCTCTGATCACTGACCTCTGACCACTGACCACTGACTACTGTCAATACCCGGNAGGGGCCTTATACTCATCCAGTGCCTTGCCTGTTTTCTTCTGCCTTTTAAATGACGCGAAAAACGTGTCCAGTTCATAGAGCACTTCGTTCATGGCCTTCTGCATGTCCGCATCTTCGGGTTTGAGCATGGCGGCTCTTCGGTAATACTCCCCCGCCTTGGTCAGATATTTTTCCTGCGTCTTCTGATCATGGGCTGTGGACCAGGCCATGCACTCTATGGCTACGCCGGCGTTGTAGAGGAGATCGGCATCCCGGCAATCGGGGGCGCTTGCAGCCGGTTTTGCCATTTCATAGCCGCCCCGGCAATTGCCCGAATCGATCATNTGGGNNGCCTTNTCGGTCAGGTCCCCGCCTCCCGTTTTAACCGGCCTCAACACGCTGGATTTTACGGGGACAAACTGGCTCACCACACGGCTCACGGCCTCCCGCACTATGGCTTCCTTCACCTTCAGGGTGGACGGAAGCTTTTCCCGTTTGTAAGCGGGCATCTCGTAATGCTTTTCAATGAGGATCGGATCGCTGGTGGAACACTCCAGCATCCCGGCCTGTCGAATGGAAAAGCTGGCCTGAAAGACGCCGTCCATTTTCACTCGGTTATCCAGTGTTCCGGTCTTGACGGAGAATTCGTGCACCCGAATGCTCAGGTCAGGGTATTCACCGCTCATTGCCGGAACGGAAATGGGATTGATGAAGTTGGTCTGGCCAAGGACGGAGCGCGCATACTGGGCGATAATTCGCTTGTCTTCGTTGCCGACTTTTCCACTGACGGTTTCCGCTCCCACATACATATAGGCAATCCCCTGTTCTCCCTGGGTAGAACAAACAATCCCCTCCTTTACCGGGTTCGGCCTGTACACGTTTACAAGGGCGCCTTTTGTAGAAGGCTTTATCCCTGCGCAGGCCGCCAGAAAAAAGGTAAGGAACCCGATCGCGATACAGACGCGCATTCTCATGCTAATATCCTCCCGTTTCTTTCCCGTCAAAAATGACGCGGCTTCCGATCATTTCAGCGGGCTTTAAGGGGAGACCGGCCTTATCGATCTCCGTTCTGACGACTTTACGGACGGATGTGGGATCTGCTTCGCTGAAGATCTCCAATTCCATGTAGTTTCCGGTCTGCCGGCCTACGCGGTATTTCCAGCCTACCCCGTCAAGGATTCCCTCCATTTTGTTCTGGTTTGCCACGGATGTGTTCCGGAATATAAGGGTGACAAATTTTGCTCTCTTGGTACTGAACCTCTCCACGATTTTCGCGGTCAGCCTCTCCACTGTCCTGGGGCCAACCTTGATAGCCGCACGGGCTACGCCGTCTTCTATCCCGTACTCTCCCCCCCTTGTGATGGTCTTATCGCGATCCTGGACATTAGCGAAAAGCTCTCCCGTGGATGTGTCAAACGCTTTCAGGGTAAGGGTGCACAGGATGAGATTATACCCGTCCGAAGTGGGCTGTTTGGCCGCGTCAAAGCTGACAGTCACGGCTGCTTCCGCTGCTTCCTGCCTTGCGAGATTGATGGCCGTTTCTTCGTCGCCGACCATTTCCGCCGTTTTGCCCTTGATGCGTACGAGCTGGTCGGCCAGGAAGACCCTGAATCCGTAACCGGCCAGTTTGTCCTGAATGAGGTCCATGACTGTCTGCACGCCCTTGGAGTCGGCGGGAAGATCAAAACCGGTTCGGGGCTGATAGACCACGACTATTTTTCTTTCATCAAAACGGGTTTCCTGGAAATTCCTCTGTGCCCTCGCATCCTGCATAAACTCATCGACGGCGCTTTTCAGCTTGGGGTCATCCAGCGTCACCGCCAGCTTCACCCTGTAGACCTCGCTGACAGGATCCTTCCCTTCTGCAAGGACATCGTATTTCTTCACATATCCGGCGCTGGCGGACGCAATCCTGTCCCAGACCAATTTTCCCTGACTGACCTGGGTGTCCGATTTAACGAGGGACCCCAGCGCCTGTTCAACGGCCACCCGGATGCCGTTGTTGATGGCTTCCTGCCTGGTCTTTCCCTCTCCGATGGCGGTCGTTTCCATGGCCCGGACCGCCGTCGAAAAGAAAGACAGCGCCATGATGCCGGTAAACAGAAAAAGCAATCCTCTTCGTTTAAGTGCCATTCGTTTGCTCCTTTCATCAAAAAATTAGGGTTATACCTGAAAAACTTTTGATCCGTTGTATTGGGTAGGTTGCGGCTGGAGATTGCCTTCATAACCGGCATGAAGAATATTCTCCCGCATTCGGGCGGTCAAGGAGGTCATGTTAACACAGGGCTTTGTCATCATCGCCTCAAGGCTTGCGTTTTAGGTTGCACAGTAGATGGCAAGATGGCGGGATCTTATCAATCAAATTTTTGATTGTCAAAGGAAAGTTCACTTCAGGTGTTGTATTCATCAGAGAAGAAACGCACAATGAAGATCAGGTGAGGCTTGTCATTTAAAGGAAGCATCATGTAAAGAATGATCTATTTGGTCATGTTGTTGGCTGGGTTCTCTCTATGGACTGCCGCAGGCGCCTGGAATGATGGAGGCCGGGGGATCAAAGTCGTTAAGGATTTGAGCCATGAAAGTGGAAAACAGGTATCCACATCTATCGAAGGCTATGTCCAATTGGTTTTGGTTTAACACCAGTTCTACCGCAAAGTGATCAGTTACCACAGCGACCTGTTTGTTTTCCTTATTTTTTGAAGGTTTTCCTCTTTTGGCGTTCTTATAGGAGGCGACAGGATGTTTGCTGATGTGGAACTGAAAAAAGTCCGAAGACTTACGTTCCTTTAAGATGGCTTCACATGCCGCACGTATCGATTCCTCTGTTCGCGACATTTTTTTTCCTCTTTCCCGGGCTTCGCCTGGGAAAGAGGAAAAAGATGGGTTGCTCAGACGCTTATTTCACGGAGCTATGCAGCAAAATTGAACACAGGCGTTTGAATTGCATGGCGAGGTTTTCTTTTCTCCCAAATCGTTCGCTGCAGTTGTTCTACAGTCTCCAGAGAAAAGAATCGCTCCCCGGTTTCCAAACACACTCTTGCAGGTACATTCTGGACGATGATGAACTTTCCATCCACTTCAATCGTGTATGTAACTTCTTTCTTAACCGCCGTTTTTTCCCAGATATCAGTTCTCATTTTCGGTTCTCTGAATATCCTGTCAAAATAAGAATTGCCGGCATTGTTGTGCCGCACTGTTGTTCGTTGCAAGCAAAACTCTTGACCCTTGCGGTCTGTGCGGTTATTCTCAGGCAATTTGTTTGACGATGCATATCCGTTAGTCTCATTATTCCTCTCATCTTCCCCGGAGGTCATCATGAGGAAGTTTTTCATTGTCCTTTTCACCGCGCTTTTCATATCTGTCTTTTTTGCAGCCAATCTTCCCGCCGATCAGAGGAGCATTCGGGTGGAACTTCGAGAAAGCGAGCGCCCCGGCGCCAGAGTTGTGGAGGGTAACCAGAAATACCTCGCCCCCGCTGAACCGCTCTGCCGGCTGCCGATTGGCTTAACCTTAGCTGCAAGCCAACGTCCGTCACCGACATGCCAAGCTCATGGTTGCAACGCTCCCGGTGCGTCTATTCATGATTGTCTCGGCATGAATTATCTGTCTCATACTCGAAAAGAAACGCAATTTTGCATAACGTTCCCCCTTGCCCTTCAAACGGTACACCATGTGTATCGCATATCGAAAATACCCATAAATTGGACCACTATAGTGATTAATTCTTGACAAACGTTCATCCCGAATATTATCTATAGACCACTAAAGTGAATCATTCTGATGGCCTCCGTGCAATTCGGACCATTTAAGGGAGTTATGAACTGTCACATTGAAATATTTATCGAAGGCCGCTGGGTAACGGCCGCGGTTTTTGAACCCAAAAGTGGAGCTCTGGATCTGGGAATCGGTGGCGGTGGCTGGCTGCAATACGACATCGACTACGCCGCGGCATACCTGGGCGAAAAGGCGGCGGAACTTATCCCCGGGCTTACTGTTGGTTTTGAACTGTTCCCATATGCGCAATGGCCGCCAGTGCTCGTAGATCTCCTGCCGGGAGGCGCCGGACGGCGTGCATGGCTCAGGCGCATACAGATTGAAAGAGACGGCCCGCAAATGGATTGGCATTTACTCTTGAGAGGTTCCGGGACACCACCTGGCAATCTCAGGATTGCCGAAGCTGTTCCTTCACCCCCGCCTGATCACTTCGGATTGGGATTTCCCCGCAGGGACATCATCGAGCAGCGGGAACGATTTCTGGATTACGCAGAAGAACGCGGTGCTTATGTGGCGGGGGCTTCCAGCGTACAGGGAGAAGCGCCGAAATACCTTCTCGTGGAGGATCATGCCGGGCTGTTTCATGTAGAGGGCGCCTTGCCTGACGAAAAAGCCGGCAAATTCTGGCTTGTAAAATTTCCGCGGGGCCACCGTACAGACGGGCGAAATCAACAGGTCCTGCGCAATGAAGCCGCCTACATGGAAGTTGCCCGGAGGTTCGGCATTTACACCGGCGAGCCTCTTGTTTATGAAGAAGGCGTGCTGTTTGTACCGCGTTTTGATCGGAAGGTCTCGGATGGCCGCGTTGAACGTCTGGGTATGAACAGCTTATATGCCTTAGCCAATATCCCTGGATTCGGCGCTGTTGTGCATCACGACGTCTATTGCCGTGCCTTGGCGCGGGTTGCCTCCGATCCTGCGCGGGAGTTGCGGGAATACATGCTGCGCGATATCCTTAACCTGGCCCTGCGCAACACCGACAATCACGGACGGAACGGGGCCGTTCTAAGAAAAGGGGCTCAAATAGGCCTTTCGCCGCTTTTCGACTTCGCGCCTATGTTTCTGGACCCCGAAGGCATCGGCCGTGTCAGCCGATGGGATGATGAGCGGCCCGGCAGTCAGCCGGAATGGGGGATCATTTGCGAAAAATTTGAGAATCTCATCCCTCCCGGCGAAACCAGAAACTGGCTGGCGGACCTGAGCAGGGAAGTCCTGCGATTGCCCGACGTAATGTACAGCCGGCATGTTGATGAAGACATCATTCAGAGACTCGCCGGCTGGATTGACGATGTGGCGGCAGGTCTTGCGGAAGCCCGGCCGCGGACGTGGAGATAGGAGAAACCCATGAAACGATTTACCCCAGCTGAAATGGCCGGAATGAAAGAGACACTTTACATGGACCTTGCCCGAGGCGATATCGATGTGCGGGAAGCGACACGGCGGATGCGCAAAATCCTCGGAATGAGTCAGAAGGATTATGCCCGAAAAATAGCCGCCATTTCCCCGCGGATACTTTCCCAATTCGAGAGCGGTTCAGGCAACCCGACCCTGGCAACGCTGGAAAAAATCGCCTCGCCGTTCGGCCTCAAGGTTACCTTTCTACCTCCGGAGTTTTGGAGGATGAAGGGGGAAAAGGAAGCTTCGGCCGAGGGATGACCTCCACGCGATTTCTATCACTGCTGCGACAATCCGGGGCCTATCTCATACTCGAAAAGAAACGGAAGTTTGCATGGACGTCCCCCTTGCCGATACGGTCCGTCAGTTTCTTTCATCCGGGGACAACAACCAGACGGTCTCTGATGACGGCAGATTCAGGAAATTGTTTATCCGGGCCATACAGGGAGAAGAAAGGGCCGATGCCAATGGCGACGGCTACCCTCCGTCGTCAGAAAGTGTCTTATGGCAGCCTTTTCTTCGAACGTTCCAGGTGAATAGTTGTGAAGCGCGTGAGAGCCCCTATCCGAACTCAGGATGACATTCCTGGCATATCTCACGAAACAGATGGTCTCATCCGGGCCCTTTCCATTAAACGGGTAATGCGCTTCTTTCTTTAGAGTTGCCGAAGCTGAACGAGCGTCCGCCCGGGCCGCGGCAGCGTTAAGTTTTTTCAGGGTTTGACCATCGGGCAGCAGAGTCGGCTGCATTCCACAGGCTTTTTGAAACAGTCCAATGGCGGTCCTGGTGCCGGGGCCGAAATTTCCGTCAATTGGTCCATGGTAAAACCCAAGTCTCTTGAGGTCTGACTGCACTTGCGCCACATTACTCCCCTTCCTTGCTGACTTGGTCCCGAATGCCTTGCATTTCACAGGCCGAATCGGCGCCCCGGTGAGCCATTTTC
>DUZB01000045.1 GCA_013349725.1 Deltaproteobacteria bacterium
CTTCGGCGCCCTGAACAGCCGACGGAAAAAAGAAAACCAGACAGAGCAGAGGGATCAACCGGATTGCGAAACTCCAGGGGCATTTCCGTGTTATCACTGAAGCGGCATATTTTTTCATGATGATATCCTTCTCTCGATCACTGTTCGAGGGAATTCCTGCAGGAACTACTGACCGTTAAAAATCATTTCTATCAAAAAGCATAGGATGCCGACAACATATACATATTTTTATCGAACGTATAGAAGTCCTTTCCGTTTTCATTATAATCGGAATTGTTCTTCAGGTAAAGATAGGTAAAAGAGACCAGAAGGCGCTGGATGAAAGTGCGCTTCAAAGCGAATGTAAAGGTAAAAGTATCATCATGCCGGCTTTTTTCCGGAGAGAAATCGGGATACTCGGAGCCCATGTAGTTAAAGGAAAAATCCCCCCAGATTTCCCAGTAGATCGGGGATGAAATACCGGCAAAAAGTTCATGGTATTGATAGGTGGACATATCATCCTGCGACTTTTCCGTGGCATATCGATATCCGATGCGGGGATAAAACTCGGTGGATGGGATTTTGTACGTTTGCGTAATGTCGGCACTGTACCGCGAGGCATCCCCCGTCACCCCGTCCACATAATCTTTGATCTGGTAGCTCAAATTGATGTCGGTTCTCAGATCATACGGTTCAAAGATGCTAATGGTAGGCATGAAACTGTGCATACGCAGCCTTGCGTAAGAGTTGTTGGCAAACGTCAGATACAAAGGGGGATTGACGCCCTGTTTATTTCCTCCGGCATAAAAATAGCTGAAATCATACTGGAATCTTACCAAAACAGGGTCGTAGAGGCCCTGAATGTAGAAATGGGGACTTTGAGAAGTCACATTACTGTCGGTCCATTCCCGATATCCCAGGCTGAACAGGGTATAGCCTACGCCCATCTCCAGGTCTTTTTCATTGACAAATTTGTACCCGCCCTTCAAATGAAAGGTCTGGAACTGGTCGCCGGCATTGGTGGGGAGTTCAGTAGGCCTGCCGGTAATCACGCCCAGGGGATCGCGAGGGACATTGTCATCGTATCCCCAGTTGAAGGTAGTATAGAGATACCACGGCTTTCGAGCCCACGCCGCATACTCGGCCATAGGAATGGAAAGCCTGGCGTTTTCAGCAAGAGGAGTAAGAGGATCGATTTCAGCAGCCATTTTAAATGTTTCGACGGCTGAGTCAAATTTTTCCTCCTCCAGCTTCGTGGCGCCGATCATGTACAGGGCCATTTGATTCAGACTCGTATCCAGTTCCCCTGCCTTCTGGAAATCCTTGATTGCTCGATCATATTCACGCAAGTTCTTCCACACATGCCCTTTCTCAAGAAAAATGCGCGCATTCCCCGGGCTGACTTTTTCCGCAGCGTTCAGAATGTCAATCGCACTCTGATATTTATTTTCTCCGCTATAAATATTTGCCATATCAAAACAGGCCTTGAAATAGGTGACCGGTTCTCTTTCCACAAGGCTTTTAAAAATGGCAAGGGCTTCCTCATTCTTTTTAAGGCGGGAATAGGCCACTCCAAGAGAATATTGATACTCCAGGTTCGATGGATCCAGCTCAATGGCCGCTTTCAAATTTCTGACAGCGGAATTATAATCTTCATCATCCATGGCATCTACGCCATCCATATAGAACTCCATGGGCGTCTTTGATTTTTCCGGGTCCGGCAGTTTCTCCGATTTTCCCGTTGCCTGCGCGACAGCAGGGGGGGTTATGATCACCCTGGCCAAAACGACCATTTCCGGTTTCTCAGCCGCCTGCAGGGGTGAAATCGACAGAGTAAAGACCAGGACAATAACGATCATACAGGGAAGGATAGATATTCTCTGGTAGGCCAAAGTTCTTTCTCCGAAAATTATCCTCAAGTAGAAAGACGGGGTAATGATCTTAAGTCCGCTTGAAACCTTACAGACAGACTTGATCGCTCAAATTTCTTAAATGATACGACGCGTGATTCTGAGATGCTTATTTATTTCTGATTAACCCACTAATGTCAAGAAAATTTTTCAGGCCTGAGCACTATTGATAATTCTGGACTCCACAAATTATTTGCGTTAACATTAAACATTCGTCAATTGTTGGACTGGCAAAAATAATGCCCGTTTTCCGCAAGACCGGATCTCGAACAGCATTTTTCATTCATTACGGAGAAAAACAATGGCGTGCAAATCCATTCTCGTGGTAGACGACGATTTCCAGATCAGAGAAATATTTTCGCAGATGCTTGAGATTCTCGGCCATCAATACCAGTATGCGGCTGATGGATTGGAAGCTTACCATGTCCTGAAGAACAAGGAATTTGACCTGGTGTTGTGTGATATCAGAATGCCCGAAATGGATGGACTGGAATTGATAAAGGAAATTGAAAAAATTAATCCGGATGTCCCGTTCATTATGGTGACCGGTTTCAGCGACGAATATACCTACGACCTGGTGATGAAATCAGGGGCTCGGGATTTCATTATGAAGCCTTTTACCATTGAAGAACTTGAAAATAAATTGAACCGCATCTTCAAAGAGCTCTGCGTCTCGGAAGAAAACAAGAGCCTTCTTGAAAAACAGATCCAACTGAACAAAAGATTGTCGGCTCTTCTTACCATCGCTGGTGAATTGAGTTCTGAACTGGACTTTGAGCGTCTCTTCCCTCTTATCGTAAGCAGAGTCACGGTAGCCATGGATGCAGAACGGACAAGCCTCTATATCATCGATGGGGAGAGTGGAGAAATCTGGACAAAAGTGGCGCAACAGGTAGAAGAAATTCGCGTTCCTTTGGGTTCCGGAATCAGTGGAAGAGTGGCCGAATCAGGAAAAACGATCAACGTGACCGATGCCTGGGAACTGGACTATTTTGACAGAAAATTCGACGTCAAGAACAACTTCCGCACCCGATCCGTTCTCTGCATGCCCATAACAAACAGATCCGGTGAAAGCATCGCAGTCATTCAAGTCATCAACAGGATTGATGGGGGGCACTTTGATGACGATGATGAAAACCTGCTAAAAGCCCTGTCGGGCCAGATAGCCGTCGCGCTCGAAAACTCTTTTCTCATGGAAGAACTGCAATCCTCTTTCGAAGGATTCATACGAACCCTATCGGCCGCAGTGGACGCAAGGCATCGGTTCACAGCGGGTCATTCCCAAAGGGTAACCGAATACTCGCGCATAATTGCGGAGGAACTTGGTCTGGATGCCGGCCAGTTGGAGACCATAAAATATGCCGCTCTGCTTCACGATATTGGAAAGATCGGGATAAGAGACGCCGTGTTGATGAAAAATGGCCCGTTCACTCCGGAAGAACGGGAGGAAATGAATAAACATCCCGCCAAAACCCTTTCCATCCTAAAAAAGTTTCATTTCCCGAAGCGCCTGGAACAGGTACCGCTGGTGGCAACCTACCACCATGAAAAAATAGACGGGAGCGGATATTTTGAAGGATTGGCCGGAAGCGAAATACCTTTTGGCTCAAGAATTCTGGCGGTTGCGGATGTCTTTGACGCCCTGACCTCAAGAAGAGACTACCCAAAATACACAAAGGATGCAATCCTGGGACATAACCCAATGCCTTTGGCTAAAGCCGTCACGATCATGAAAGAGGGCGCCGGTAGTCATTTCGATCAGGAAGTTATAAATGCCTTTCTGAGTTGTCTTCCGAAGATCCTGACCCTCTACAGAGGAGCACATTTCCCCTTGGAATATGTCGATGAGATGATCGCTTCGCTCCAAGCGGGTTAGATGAAAAGACAGAGATGCGCAAGCATATTGTAGACATTACGGTTCTCGGTTTTCTCTTCTTTTTTCTTCTCAGCTATTTTAAACCATCTCTCCTGCTCTCCTCTTCGATAACAACAGGAGGGGATACGGGATCTCACTACTATACCGCCCAATATGTAAAGGATGTTCTTCTTCCAAAGGGAAAAATATCGGGATGGTGCCAGGGAAATCTCGCTGGTTTCCCCATCCTGCAAAACTATTTTCCTCTCCCGTTTTTCCTCATGGCCGCGCTTTCCTGGCTTATTCCCCTTCAGGTATCTTTCAAAGTGGTCACGGTACTTGGGATCTTTCTTCTTCCTTTTTGCACCTATTTGTTTTTTCGATTTTTAAGGCAGCCTTTCCCCGTACCCGTAATAGGGGCCGTATTCTCCCTGCCCTTCCTTTTTATGGAAGGCAACTCCATGTGGGGGGGAAATATTCCCAGCACGCTTGCGGGAACCTTCTGCTACAGCCTTGGCTTTGCCTTCGCGGTTCTATGGGTAGGACTTATCTATCGAACGATCACTGAAGACAGGAGTTTTGTTCCACCTGCGATCCTGTTAGCGGCTACAGGTCTCTGTCATGGCTACACCCTCCTTTTTGCGGTTTTCGCATCTTCCTTTTTCCTTTTTACGAGACAGCATTTCACGCATAATCTCAAAGTTTTGCTCAAGATTCACATCACGGCCTTTCTGTTCATGGGATTCTGGCTGATTCCGCTCCTGGCGTTTCTTCCCTACACCACGCGATTCAGCATCTATTGGATTTTCTTTGGCTGGGAACAGATTCTCAGGGAGATATTTCCCGTTATCCTGTTCCCTTTCATGGGCTTGTTTCTCATTGGAAGCTTTTGGCTTATCCTGAAAAAGCTGCGAACACCCTCTGCAGACAACCTGATGCCGTGGGCCTACCTCACTTACCTGGTTTTTTGTGGATTGGGGCTTTACATGGCCGGCTACCGAATTGGTGTGGTGGATATACGCTTCCTGCCGTTTTTCCAGTTCTTTCTCATCGTAGGAGGGGCCCTGCTTTTTTCCCTTATACCGGTGGACCTGAAAGCGGGAGTCGTCCTGGCTTTTCTTGTCCTTATCTCGACCTGTCTGTGGGTGGACAATCGGGAAACTTTCATCGGAGACTGGATCAAATCCAACTACGCCGGTTTTGAAAAAAAGCGGTTATGGCAACCCTTTTCCCGGGTCAATAAATACCTGAAAGGAACACCACAGGATCCACGGGTCGTATACGAGCACAGCATGCTCCATGAAGGGGCCGGGACCGTCAGGGCCTTTGAAAACCTTCCTCTTTTTTCCGGAAGATCCACGCTGGAGGGGGTGTACATTCAGGCCAGCCTACCGGTCCCGTTCATCTTCTACATCCAGTCGGAAATTTCCCAGAAGCCTTCCACGCCCATTCCGGACTACAGTTATTCCAGATTCAATCTCATCAGGGGAAGCGAGCATCTGCGTCTCTTTAATGTCCGGGATGTTGTTGCCGTGGAGCCCGAAACCAAAAGGGCGCTGAAACGATCACCATCCTACCAATTTCAATTCGGCGCCGGTCCCTATGAGGTGTTCGAACTCCTCACCAATCCGAACCGGTATGTTGAACCGGTACGAAACAGACCGATTTTGATCTCAAAAGGGGACTGGCGCAGGATTTTTTATAGGTGGTTCCGATTAGGGGACCTCTCCATACCCATGGTGTATAAAGAAAATGCGGAAGGGAAAGACCGTAAACGCTTTTCCCCCATAGAAGACACCGACATACGAAGCTTGCCGAAAACTCCCCTGGAAACCGCAGTCCCTTTGAAGGAAACCATCAAAGAAGAGGAGGTCCTGATTGATGGGGCGGCCATTGGAAAACCGCTTCTTATAAAGATCTCCTTTCATCCCAACTGGCACGTAGAAGGCGCGGATGAAATCTACCTTGCATCTCCTGGTTTCATGCTGATCTATCCGGATGCACCCCGGGTTCGCCTTTATTATGGGAAGACATGGCCGGACTATGTGGGAGCAGCATTGACCTTTGCGGCCGTGTTCATTCTGCTCATTTTTCGCTTCTGCCGGTTGCAAGCCCTGCGAGGACGTCTCACGATCTGGTTCGACAGGGTCGTTGTAAAAGCGGTGTGCATTACGGGATTCCTTTTCCTGGTGGTTTCCGCATACTATTTCCTGAGCCTTTCACGCGAATACCCCGTGCTTTCTTACAACCAGGGCATCCATCACTTCACAAACGGTGATTTTCAAAAAGCCAGGGGGAATTTTAAGGATGTCCTCATACGATTTCCGCAGACACTTGTTGTAGACCAGGCGGCCTATCATTACGCGATCTGTTTTTACAGGGAAAAAGAATGGGGCCAGGCGATCAGAGCATTCAGAGATCTCCTTGAAATGTATCCCGACTCCGGCAGGGCAGCTGAAACCCGGTATCATCTTGGGCTTTGCTATCTGCATTCGGGCAGAACCGCAGAGGCCCGCGCGGAATTTGAACAGACTATCGAGCAGTTTCCAGATGGGGTGTGGGCCGGATTCGCCAGAGATCGCCTAAAGGAGCTTGATGCGTAATGCCTTCCAATGCAGGATTGACGATATTCATACCGGTCTTTAATGAGGAGAGTTTGATTGTCCGGAATATGGAAGAGTTGGTCGGTTTTTTAGACCGCCTTGAAATCCCCTACGAAATCATTTTAGGCAGCAATGGCTCAACAGATGACACTGTCCGCCATGGGAAAGCCCTGGCGGACCGGAACCATGAAATCCATTTTTTTCATCTTGACCGAAAAGGAGTGGGAACAGCATTCAGGGAGGGGGTGAAGAGGGCCGCTTTTGACAGGATCATCACGGTGGATATGGACCTTTCCATCCGTCTTGATTTCATTCCCAAAGCCTTCGCACTCCTTGACCGGTACGACATGGTGATTGGCTCCAAGACAACCGGCACCCAGAAAAGACCCTGGATGCGCAAGACCGCCAGTGAGAGCTTCATAGCCCTTGCGAGACTTCTCCTCAACATAAACTTTCATGACTATTCCATAGCAGCAAAAGGATACCGGAAGGAAGTTGTAAGCAAATACCTTCCTTTCATAGACGACAAGACCTTTTATGTGGTTGAACTGGTTTATCGCGCCTGCCGCGAAAAAAAACGGCTCATAGAAGTTCCCGTTACCTGCGTCGACATGAGGGAAAGTCGGTTCAACCTGATTCACGAGGGCTGTTACAAATTCGGAAATCTCTTTCTGCTGTGGTTTTCAAAGACCATTTTACGCAGTTAGACGATGTCCGTATCGCCATAGGAAATATACCAGTCGGCAGCAGATTCCGGAATTCGCCCTTTTTCTTCAAAGCGGCATCCAAAATACCATTTTTTCGGATTGAACAGGTTCGGAACCTTTCGAAAGCCAAGATCTTTCAAAAACTCCGGACTGGCTGTGGAAAACAGGCAGGTCATGAATTCAGCTCCTTGTGTTCTGCAAGAAACCGCAGCGAAATCGGTCACAAGACGCGTCACGGAAGCATTAATAAGAGGAAAAGGGAAAAGATCCACCAGAACCCCAAAGGAATGCCCCATCAGGTTCATCATCCTGAGAACCATAAAACCGGCCAGATTCCCTTTCCATTTGATGGAAAACGGGAGATACCCAAACGCAGGCATCCCCAGATAACGCCAGTTGAGATATGGTCTATCCCGAATTTGCATGATCGGGGACAGGCCGTGATGGCGCTTCCAAAGATGATCGAATTCCTCGTGAAAATGGCTCAGGGGCTCAATGACAAGGCCTCTTTCCAACACATATGGTCTGGACGGTGCGCTGCTTTCCTTTTGGACTTCAGGAGCGGGAAAGACTTTTTTCAGCAAAGGGACCTGTCTGCAGAACCAGGTCAATGGCCTGAATGGCCTGACCCAAAGAGGAAAGGCGCGCAACAGGTTCCATCCCAGGCGACCGGTGAACCCCGGCAGGGAAGCTTCATTGGGAAATCCCCACACCGTAGTAATTCCATTTTTTTCTTTCATCGAACGGTACAATTCATCGGCAAGGGCGACGAAGATTCCTTTCCTCCGGTATTCAGGATGCACCATGGTGTCACAGGAAAACGCGAACACGGTTTCGTTGCCTTTAACGGAGAAACGGGTCGGAATCGCCGCGTACTGGCCGACAAAGACCCCTCCATCTTCGGCAATTACGCAAAACGACTCTCCCGCGGGGTTGTCCAGGAATTGCCACCGCCACGCGGAAAGGGTCGTTCGCACGGGATCAAGATCGCCGAACACCGCTCCTCGTAAACGGAGAATCTGCTCTTCATCACCGGCCTTGTATGGTCTTATGTGAAGCTTCTGATTGCGGATTGCGGATTGCGGATTGCGGAACATTTGCGCTCTTCTTTGAAGTGAATATTGACGATTGAATATTGTTTTCATCCCGTCAACAGCCTGAAAAATAGTTTTACTTTATTCAGATAATGCCCCCGGTTCCTGGCCGCAAAATCCCGCAGGACCTGTGGTCTCAGGTAAAACCTGCAATAGGCCTTTCTGAGCATCCGTTTAAGTAGGGCAAGATCATGTTCTTTGTTATAATGGGGGTAGAGGTGTGACGGAAGGTTTGCGGAATCGATGTTTGCATCAAGGGCGATCTTTGTTCCGGGAAAAGGGACGATCAGGTGGAATGAGGCATAGGAAGGGGTCAGGCGGACAGCGAGCTTTATGGTATCCTCCATATCGACCTTTGTTTCGCCGGGGAACCCGAAGTTCATGAACACGGCGGTACGGATACCTGCAGCGCGGGTCATTGCAATCGCTTTCGCGCAATCAGAAACCTTGATGCCTTTCCCCGTCTGTTTCAAAATGCGGTCCGACCCCGATTCCACACCAAAATGAATCAGGCTGCAGCCGGCTGTTTTCATCCATTTCAACACCTCTTCATCCACATCGGTTACCCGCGTCTGGCAACACCACTGTATTCCCATATCCCTGTGGGTCAGTTCCTTGCAAAGAGAAAGGAGGCAATCCCTGTCAAGACCAAACTCCAGGTCCATGAAATAGATGTTTTTCACATGATATTGGGTTTTTACCCAAACCATTTCCTCCAGGATCCGGGAAAGGCTTTTCCGCCTGAAAACTTTTCCGTACATGCCAAGATAACAGAAACTGCAACGGTAAGGGCAACCCCTTGAAGTCTCTAAAATGGCAAAATCGTTCCCCATGAACTCATAAAAATACCGGTCCATGGGAAGGAGATGGTAGGCCGGAAAAGGCAGGGCATCCAGATTCGGGAGATTTTCTCGGGCCGGTGTGGTGATCATTCTGGAACCCTTGAAGAAAGCAATACCTGCGATCTCTTCCGGAACCTGCGCACCCAGGTCCCTCAATGCCAGCTCCAGGATGGTCTGCTCCGGCTCCCCCAAAATTGCCGCCCTGGCGCGGGTTTTCTGAAGGATGGTTTGCGGCCTTTCCGTGACATGGGCGCCCATCAGATAGAGCCGCTCCGGAGGGATCTGCCTGGCCGTGTCAAAGAAAAATCCAATATCCAGGGATGGGCACTGCCAGCGGTCATAGGGTGTGGAAGTCACAAAAACCTTGTCATAGCCCTCCGCCAGTATCCCCAAGGATTCCGGCGGCACCCGTTCCACATTGTTATCCAGGATCCTGACGGTAAAATGCTTCTCTTCAAGCAGCGCTGCAGCGTTTGCCAGGTCAAGGGGTTGCCATATCCTTTTGAACTGGGCCTGTTTCTGTCGTCTTATTCCCTGCCAGTCCGGATTGACAAGAAGGATTTTTCCTGCGCTTTTCATAGGTCACACCGGGGCGCCGCATCTACGCGCGGTTTTCCCCCTCCGACAAACGCACGGCCGTTTTCTTTCCCGAAGGAGGAGAGAACGACTCCCCTTTCCAGAAGAGCATTTTTCAGGGATTCATCAATCAACAGATCCAGATCACTTTTCCAATCATAGTGCCAGTGTTGATATTTCCAGGATGTATGCGGATCTCCTGTTCCGGGATGGAAATTCATTTCTATCACCGGCCAGGCGCCTTTCCGCCTCAGCAGGTCCACTGTTTCCAAAACATACTTTCTGGTCATCCTTCCACCCGACTTCAAAAACCCTACAGACGGAATACGGCGGACCTGAACGTGGTCAAGACGGGATACATTCAAAACGGTCCAGAATTTCAGAAAAGCCCATTGAACCAACCGCTTCGTTCCAGACTCCAGGTCCAGCCGATCCACGATCGAACCCCTTACAAAAGGAATGCCGTATTCTTTCGCCAGTTTCAGTGTGACATGCAGGAGTCCCGGGTAGAGATGCAGGTACTGATGACCGTCCAGATGGCTCAAAGAAATACCCTCGTTGAGGACCTTTTCGATCTGGGCACTCCACTCTGCACGCACTTCCAAACCATTGATCTTACGGGTAAGAATTCGAAAGAGAAGCTGTTGTCTTGAAAGGAAACAACGGTTTGAGGAAAGAATAGAAGAAATATATTCGTAAGGAAGCAATGGGCGTTCATCACAAAGAACAAGATGGACCCCCAGATCCAGGCCGGGATGCTCCCTTGCCAGGCGCAGGGCATCTTCTACGGCTTCACCCGTGGTTACAATGGAAGCGCTTGTGAGAAGCCCCCTTTTGAACGCGTCAATAATCCCCTGATTTATTCCTCTGGTCAACCCGAAATCATCGCCGTGGAAAATGACTCTCATAGGATGTAGCCTTGCGGTGCCCACAACAAAAAGTTCAACCGGATCTTTTTTTCCTTCCCTTTGCAAGCATACCTGCAAAAACAAGTCCAAGTAGAACCACAAGGGAAATCCACACCCATCTGAAACGACGGAACCAGCTTTCTTCCTTCAAGATCATTACCATCGAGGTTGCGACAGCGGTATGATGAACCCCCTCGGAATCGTATTCAAAAAAGCAGTAGACCGGATAACTGGCGCCTGCCAGGGCCGAGAAATTAGTCACCTGGAAATCCACCATTTCTTCAGATCTCGGACCTATCTGAAATTGGCTCTCCTGTTTTTCCGAAGACAACTCCCTCGGCAGGACGAGGGTAGCCTTGGTCTGTAACGGTGTTGTCCCCAGATTTTTCAGATGGAAGGTCAGGTCCTGGATTTTTTCCATGGAGACAGGGTCGGCCTTTGCAATCAGGTTGGGATTCACATCTTTACCCACATAAAAACTCATCCCGGAAAGAGCCGAAAAAGGATACTGATTGGCATCGTGAAAATCCACCAGCACCGTCAGAGGATATCGTCCTTTAAGCATCCCGGAAATGGGCATCTCAAACAAAAAAGAATCCGACATGCCCGGATCCAGTTGTGGTTTGATGGGAGCATCCTGCTGCCTGTTCAAGGCTTTCAGGTGAATTTGCAGATTAAAAGCCGAATCCGACCCGTTATTGGTAATCGCTACCTGAACCTTCAGCGTATCGCCGACAACCTGGACCGAGGTTCTGGTCTCGATTTTCAAAACGCCAGCCACTGCAGTCCAGCTTACCAGAAAAAAGACAACAGGCAGAAAAAACCCGATCCGCTCCAGCATTCTTTTGCTCATCTTTTGGGATCACCTAATGATAGGGTGCATTTTCAATTTTTTAATGAGTTTCAGCGTTTCTTTGCGCCTTTGTGAGAGACCTTATCCCGCGAGACAGGGCCGCCTGGCAGCCGATGTTTCATCCAGTCTTTTCACTTTCGATTTCATGGGCGCTTCCTTCAAAATCGATGGGGTTTCCTTTGCCTCCCTGGCGATGGCTTTGCATGCCGAGACAAACTGATCGATCGTCTCTTTGCTTTCGGTCTCCGTGGGCTCGATCATAATGGCCCCATCCACCACCAGCGGAAAATAGATCGTTGGAGGATGGAACCCGAAATCCATGAGCCGTTTGGCCACATCCAGCGTGATAATCTTCTCTTCCCTCTGGAATTTATCAGAGAAGACGCATTCGTGCATGCAGAACCGATCATAGGGAAGATGAAAAACCCCGGTTAAGGCCTTCCTGATGTAGTTGGCATTTAAGACCGCAAGTTGACTCGCTTTTTTCAGGTCCGTGAATCCCATGGTCAGGATGTAGCTGTACGCCTTTATCATCACCCCGAAATTTCCATAAAAAGCGTGCAGTCTTCCCACCGAATCAGGAAATTCCTCATCCATCCCGTAGGCGCCATTTCTGAAAACAACGCGCGGAACCGGCAGAAACGGTTCAAGGTGCTTTTTCACGCACACAGGCCCTGCCCCAGGCCCCCCTCCCCCATGGGGCGTTGAAAAGGTCTTGTGGAGATTCAGGTGCAGCACATCAACACCTGTTCGCCCCATGTCCACCATTCCCATCAGGGCATTCATGTTTGCCCCGTCGCAATAGACCTGACCTCCCCTGTCATGCACAATCTGAGCGATTTCCCTGACATTTTCTTCAAACAGGCCGAGGGTATTCGGGTTGGTCAGCATAATCCCCGCCGTATCCTCATCCATAACCGCTGAAACGGCCTCCGTGGAAAGGATACCGTTTTCGTTGGATTTCACCGCAACAGGACGATACCCACAGAGGGAAGCGCTGGCCGGATTGGTTCCGTGGGCCGTATCAGGAACGATAATCTTTGTGTGTGTAGCATTTTTGGCCCTGTGGTAGGCGTGAATGAGCAGCATCCCAGTCAGTTCCCCCTGGGCCCCCGCCGCCGGCTGAAGAGTTACGGCATCCATTCCCGTAATGTCCCGCAGTATCCCTTCCAGATCGTACATCAGCTTAAGAACTCCTTGCGAAAGGGAAGATGGCGCCATGGGATGGGCCCCCGTAAATCCTTCAAGGGCGGCAACCTTCTCATTCACCTTCGGGTTGTACTTCATGGTGCATGATCCAAGCGGATACATGCCCGTATCCACGCAGAAATTCCATTGGGAAAGCCTCGTATAGTGGCGAACCACATCCGGTTCACTCAAATCGGGGAGATCAGGGAGATCTCCCAACAGCGCGCTGTCCAGGGGAAATTCTTCCACATCACGCACAGGCATGGAAAACCCCTGCCTGCCCTTCCTCCCCCTTTCCCAAAGCAGGGGTTCGTCAAATACAAGGCCGGTGGATGCAATTTGCTCGCTCATGATCTGATCTCCCTTACAAGCTCGTCCATATCATTTCTGCTGACCGTCTCCGTTACACACAGAAGATATTTGCCGGCCATCGCCGGATAGAAGGAGGCAAGGGGCAGGCCAGCCACAATCCCTTTATCGAGAAGTCTCTTATGGGTCTGTTCAAAACCGGTAGGGAATTCCACCACAAATTCGTTGAATGTGGGGGCATCAAACGGAATCCTGAACCCTGCTTTCCTGAGTTCTTTTTTTAGATATTCCGACTTGTCCCGATTCAGAGTGGCAAGTTCCCGCATCCCTGTCCCTCCGAGGGTAGCCATATAGATGACGGCCGCAAGGGCGCAATGACTGCTGTTGGTGCAGATATTGGAAGTTGCCTTCTCGCGACGTATGTGCTGCTCACGCGTTGCGAGAGTCAGGACGAACCCGCTCTTGCCCTCTCTGTCCAGTGCCTTTCCGATGAGTCGACCGGGCATGTTTCGCATATATTTCGTCCTGCAGGCAAACATGCCTAATCCGGGACCGCCGAACCAGAGAGGAAGTCCGAAACTCCTGCCCTCACCACAAACGATATGGGCGCCCTGTCTCCCTGGATTCTTTAAAAGACCGTAAGCTAAGGGCTCCGTAAAAGAAATAACGGAGAGGAGATCGTTGCTGTCGCAACGTTCGCAGATCCCCTTAAGGTCTTCTATACACCCGAAAAAATTAGGGGACTGGACGGCCACTGCCGCAAGGTCCTGAAACTGGTCAATCGTGGCAACATCCGTTCTGCCGTTTTCGAGACAGGGCAGAGTAACGACTTCTATTCCCGAGGGGCGGAAATAGGTCTCTGCCACACGACGGTAATGGGGATGAATGGCCGAAGAAACAGCCACCTTTCTTTTTCCTGTGATACGAACCGCCATGAGCAAGGCCTCAGCAAGGGCGGAAGCCCCGTCATAAAGAGAGGCATTGGCAACTTCCATGCCTAACAACCGGGCAACAAGGGTCTGGTATTCATAGATGGCCTGGAGGGTTCCCTGGCTGATCTCAGGCTGATACGGGGTATAGGGCGTCACAAATTCGGAACGTCCCAGGAGGGTTGAGACGGACGCGGGAATATAGTGTTCATAGCTGCCGGCTCCGATGAACCGCCTGTATCCGGAAGAGACACCCTGCTTTTTTGCAAGAAGATCCATGTGGCCATTTAGCTCCCACTCGGTAAACGGCCCCGGGATAGTTTGTTCTTTTATGAATCTGCAGGACTCCGGCACGGTAGGGAAGAGGTCATCCAGGCATTTTACCCCCACCGCCTCCAACATCGCACTGATATCTTCATCCGTATGAGGCAGGTACCGCATTTTCAGACCCCTTTCAACATTTCCAGGTAAGCGTTTTTAGACATAAGCGCATTCATCTCCCCTGGATCAGCAGGTCTTATGCGCGCGATCCATCCATCACCATGAGGACTTGCGTTCACCAGTTCAGGGGATTCCTCGAGGGAACTGTTCACGGAAACAATTTCCCCTCCGATCGGCAGATAAAGTTCCGCCACGGCTTTTACCGATTCAACCGTTCCAAATTCTTCTCCTTTGCCAAAAGAATCGCCGGCCTGCGGCATTTCAACAAAAACGATATCGCCCAGTTGGTCCTGGGCGTAGTCCGTAATGCCGATGATTGCTTCCTCGCCATCCAGTCTTGCCCATTCATGATTCTTGGTATAGTACACATCCTCCGGCAGGTTCAATTCACTGATCTCTTTCATAATCACAGCCTCCTAAAAAACAGATGATACATAGGATAGATAAAATTGTGTTGATAATAGCACGTCTTCATGAGAAAAGGTAGAAGGTTTGTTCTGGAACTTCTCTTTTTAAAATCGTACAAAAAGCTTCAGCGCAAACCGGATCGCGAAAGGAGATGAACATGGAAAATGAGCCTATGAGAAAGATTCGTGCCGATGCCATTAAGATTTTCAAGGAATCGATCCGTGCCGTAAATCCCTACAACGCAGTAAAACGGTTTGTTCACGTTGACGGGGACAGTTTGACTGTCGGAACCGAAGATTCAACGCCCCTGGAAATAAATCTGGCCGATTATGAAAGGATATTTCTGGTTGGAGGCGGAAAAGCCACCGCTCCCATGGCGAAAGCCGTAGAAGAGCTTCTGGGCAAAAGAGTCTCCGAAGGAATGATCAACGTCAAGTACGGTTTCAGCACGGATCTCACTTACACCCGCGTCACGGAAGCCAACCACCCCCTGCCGGACGCAAACGGGGTGGAAGGCACAAGGAAGATGTTAGATCTGTTAAACAGCGCGGGAGAAAAAGACCTGATCTTTTCTCTCATATCCGGAGGAGGCTCAGCCCTCCTCGTTCATCCGGTCGGGGATATTACCTTGAAGGAGATACAGGAATTGACACACATGCTGCTCGCATGCGGCGCCACTATTCATGAAATCAACTGCCTGAGAAAACATATCTCCGCTATTAAAGGTGGGCAGATGGCTCGCGCTGCCTATCCAGCAACAACCGTGAACCTGATGCTCTCGGACGTTGTGGGGGACAGCATGGACGTCATTGCGTCCGGACCATTCGTACCGGACAGGTCCACTTTCGGGGATACGTGGAAAATCATTAAAAAGTACCACCTCGAAAACATCCCCCACGCGATCCAGGCCCATTTACAATCAGGAAGAGAAGGCCGCGTTCAGGAAACACCGAAAACAGGAGAAAACATCTTCGAACGGGTTCACAATTTCGTCATAGGCAGCAATATACTGGCTCTCAGGGCAGCGGAAGAAAAAGCGAAAGATCTGGGATACAACACCTTGATATTATCTTCCATGATCGAGGGGGAGACGAGGGAGGTGGCGCGGGTTCACGTTGCCATAGCCAGAGAGATCATTAAGACCGCAAAACCGGTCCCCTCCCCCGCCTGCATTATTTCCGGGGGTGAAACCACCGTAACCATAAAAGGGAATGGCCTTGGCGGCAGAAACCAGGAATTCTGTCTTGCGGCCGCCATGGAACTGGACGGCCTACCCGCATCCGTTGCAGTCCTGAGCGGCGGAACAGATGGGGATGATGGGCCAACAAAGGCTGCCGGGGCCGTAGTCGACCCGCACACGGTCGAAAGGGGCGGAACGCTGGGCCTTAACGCCTCAGAATTCCTGAATAACAACGACTCC